>NZ_JACAPX010000057.1:0-11391 GCF_013385435.1 Pseudomonas sp. F9001 | reverse complement strand
CTGTAAGAGCGGAACCAATAGTCGCCGTTACGAAAATAACGGATATACACCCAGCCCAACTCCCCCCAACACAAATGTCGCATCTGAAATCAGGTCAGACTCTCGTCAATCACCAACACCAGCTTCCCCGAAATCCGATTAGTCGCCAGCTCCGCAAACGCAGCCTCGGCATCCTTGATCGGAAACGTCCTGGCCAGTTGCGGACTCAAGCGCCCCTCGGCAAACAACGGCCATACATGCTGGCTCAAGTCACTGAACAAGTCAGCCTTGAACTGATCATCCCGGCTACGCAACGTCGACCCCAACACCTGCACACGCTTGGCCAACACCTGCGCCAGATCGATCTGCGCCTCACGCCCCCCCATCAATCCAATCAACACCCAGCGCCCATCACGCGCCACCAGCTTGAGATTCAGCGCCGCGTAATTCCCCCCCACCGGGTCAAGAATCACATCGAACGGTCCAAAATCCCTCAAGCCCTCGATGCCGTCAGTACGTACCACACCCCCCTGAGCCCCCAGCGCTTCACAGTACGCAAGGCGATCCGCCGACCCCACGCTGACCCAACACGGGCTGCCAAACGCCTTGCACAACTGAATCGCCGCCGAGCCCACCCCACTGGCACCGGCATGCAACAACACCTTCTCGCCGGGCTTGAGGCCCGCCAACTGGAACAGGTTCAACCACGCGGTGCTGTACACCTCGGGCAACCCGGCCGCTTCGACCAGGGATACGCCCTCCGGCACCGGCAGCACATGCCGCGCATCCACCACCACTTCTTCAGCCATCCCGCCGCCAGCCAGCAAGGCGCAAACCCGATCCCCCACTTGCCACGACGAACCGGCGCCGACTTCGCTGATCACCCCGGAACACTCCAGGCCCAGCACCTGGCTGGCACCGGGAGGTGGCGGATAAAGCCCCGAACGCTGTAATAAATCGGCGCGATTCAGGCCCGCAGCCGCCACGCGAATGCGTACTTGGCCTACATCGCATGTAGGACTTGGCTCTTCTTGCCACTCCACATGACCTTCAACGCCTTGCAATGCTTTCACAGTGCCTCCATAGTGAGTCTGGACTGAGCCCGTTGCTGTAGCGTCGGGCTTTTTGCATTATGCGACCGGCCCATATGGAACCGGCGACTTCAAAGACGGCCTAATATGCGTTATCAATTGCCCCCGCGTCGAATCAGCATGAAGCATTTGTTCCCCAGCACCGCCCTCGCTCTTTTTATCGGTATCGGCCTTTTGCCGCTGTCGAGCAATACGTTCGCAGCCAACAGCTGGGACAACCTTCAGCCTGATCGCGATGAGGTGATTGCCAGCCTTAACGTCGTCGAGTTGCTCAAGCGCCACCATTACAGCAAGCCGCCGTTGGACGACGCTCGTTCGGTGATCATTTACGACAGCTACCTCAAGCTGTTGGATCCCTCGCGCAGCTATTTCCTGGCCAGCGACATCACCGAGTTCGACAAGTGGAAGACGCAGTTCGACGACTTCCTCAAGAGCGGTGACCTGCAGCCCGGCTTCACCATCTACAAGCGCTACCTGGACCGCGTCAAAGCGCGTCTGGACTTCGCCATTGGTGAGCTGGACAAAGGTGTCGACAAGTTCGACTTCACCAAGAAAGAGACCTTGCTGGTTGACCGCAAGGACGCTCCTTGGCTGACCACCGAAGCCGAGCTGGACGACCTGTGGCGCAAGCGCGTCA
Organism: Pseudomonas sp. F9001; assembly: GCF_013385435.1. Taxonomy (NCBI): domain Bacteria; kingdom Pseudomonadati; phylum Pseudomonadota; class Gammaproteobacteria; order Pseudomonadales; family Pseudomonadaceae; genus Pseudomonas; species Pseudomonas sp. F9001. The sequence goes on along the minus strand of NZ_JACAPX010000057.1, from coordinate 9,684 downwards.
AGGATGAAGTCCTGCGCTTGAAGATCGCCGGCAAAGAGCCGAAGGCCATCCAGGAACTGTTGACCAAGCGCTACAAGAATCAGCTGGCACGTCTGGATCAGACCCGTGCCGAAGATATCTTCCAGGCCTACATCAACACCTTCGCAATGTCCTACGACCCGCACACCAATTATCTGTCGCCAGATAACGCGGAAAATTTCGATATCAACATGAGTCTGTCGCTGGAAGGCATCGGTGCCGTCCTGCAAAGCGATAACGACCAGGTGAAGATCGTGCGTCTGGTGCCGGCAGGTCCGGCCGACAAGACCAAGCAGGTTGCCCCGGCCGACAAGATCATCGGTGTGGCCCAGGCCGACAAAGAGATGGTCGACGTGGTCGGCTGGCGCCTGGATGAAGTGGTCAAGCTGATCCGCGGGCCGAAAGGCAGCGTGGTGCGCCTGGAAGTGATTCCGCACACCAACGCACCGAACGACCAGACCAGCAAGATCGTGTCCATCACCCGTGAAGCGGTGAAACTCGAAGACCAGGCCGTCCAGAAGCAAGTCCTCAACCTCAAGCAGGATGGCAAGGACTACAAGCTCGGCGTGGTGGTGATCCCGGCGTTCTACCTGGACTTCAAAGCGTTCCGCGCCGGTGATCCGGACTACAAGAGCACCACCCGCGACGTTAAGAAAATCCTCACAGAATTGCAGAAGGAAAAAGTCGACGGCGTGGTCATCGACCTGCGCAACAACGGCGGCGGTTCCCTGCAGGAAGCCACCGAGCTGACCAGCCTGTTTATCGACAAGGGTCCGACCGTGCTGGTGCGTAACGCTGACGGCCGTGTCGACGTGCTGGAAGACGAGAACCCGGGTGCCTTCTACAAAGGGCCGATGGCGTTGCTGGTCAACCGCCTCTCGGCATCCGCCTCGGAGATTTTTGCCGGCGCGATGCAGGACTACCACCGTGCGCTGATCATCGGCGGCCAGACCTTCGGCAAAGGCACCGTGCAGACCATCCAGCCGCTGAACCATGGCGAGCTGAAACTGACCCTGGCCAAGTTCTACCGGGTTTCCGGGCAGAGCACCCAGCATCAGGGCGTACTGCCGGACGTCGATTTCCCGTCGATCATCGACACCAAGGAAATCGGCGAGAGCGCCCTGCCCGAGGCGATGCCGTGGGACACCATCCGTCCTGCGATCAAGCCTGCGGTAGACCCGTTCAAACCGTACATCGCAGAGTTGAAAGCTGATCACGAAGCCCGCTCAGCCAAGGATGCCGAGTTCATCTTTATCCGCGACAAGCTGGCCCTGGCCAAGAAGTTGATGGAAGAGAAAACCGTCAGCCTGAACGAAGCCGACCGTCGTGCGCAGCACACCGACATCGAGAATCAGCAACTGGTGCTGGAGAACGCCCGCCGCAAGGCGAAAGGCGAAGCCCCGCTCAAGGAACTGAAGAAAGAAGACGAAGACGCGATCGCCGCCGAGCCTGATAAAACCAAGCCGGAAGATGATGCCTACCTGAGCGAGACCGGGCGCATCCTGCTGGACTACTTGAAAATCAGCAAGACGGTGGCCAAGCAGTAAATGATGGCGATTTAATGTGAACGCTCCTCGGAGTGTCATCAAATAGACATCATTCTGTCGTGAAATGAAGGACCTGCCAAAGCAGGTCCTTTTTTTTCGACCCGAGAAAATCATGACCATGACCGAACAGCTGAATGCATTGGGCTCAATCCTGGCTCAAGGCAGTTTGCACAGCCTGTTCCAACCCATCATTTCCCTGTCTGAACGACGCGTCATCGGTTATGAAGCCCTCAGTCGCGGCCCGTCCAACAGCCCGTTGCACTCCCCTGTCGCACTGTTCTCCGTGGCCCGCCACGCCGGACGTCTCAGTGAGCTGGAGATGGTCTGCCGGGAAAGTGCCTGCCGGCGGTTCAGCGAGCAGAAACTGCCGGGCAAGCTGTTTCTCAACGTCTCACCCGAATCCCTGCTGGAGACCGCCCACCAGCCCGGCCGTACCCTGCAACTGCTCAGCGACTTCGGCATCCCGCCCAGCCAGGTGGTGATCGAACTGACCGAGCAAACCCCGACCGACGATTTTCAACTGCTGCAAACCGCGCTGCACCACTACCGCGCCATGGGCTTTTCGATTGCCCTGGATGACCTGGGTGCCGGCTATTCCAGCCTGCGGCTGTGGTCGGAGCTGCGCCCGGACTACGTGAAGATCGATCGACACTTTATCGACGGCATCCACCAGGACGCCCTCAAGCGCGAGTTTGTCGGCTCGATCCTGCAAATTGCCAAGGCCTCCCGGGCCCAGGTCATCGCCGAAGGCATCGAGTTGCCGGAAGAGTTGGCGGTGCTCACGGAAATGGGCGTTGACCTGGTGCAGGGCTACCTGCTCTGCCGCCCCCAGGAACATCCGCCGCAGGAAGCGCGGTTGATGCTGCCCAAGCCCGACAACGCCAACGTCGCGCTGAACGACGAAGGCAGCGACCTCAGCGCCCTGCTCAACGAACAACCGGCCGTGGGCCAGCACACCGCCACGGCGCAGGTTTTGGAAGCCTTCCGGCGCCAGGCCAACCTCAATTCCCTGGCGGTGCTGGATGAGCGTGGCCACCCGATTGGCATCGTGCACCGGCACTCGCTGTCAGATGCGCTGCTCAAGCCGTTCGCCACCGATCTGTTCGCCCGCAAGCCCATCAGCCGCTTGATGAGTGATGACTTTCTCGCGGTGGAACTGAGCCAGTCCTTGCAGCAGGTCAGCCGCCTGCTCACCAGTCGCGCACGCCAGCGGATCGAGGAAGATTTCATCATCACCCTCAACGGCGATTATCTGGGGCTGGGCCGGGTGATCGATGTGCTCAAGCTGATTACCGAGCTGAAAATCCAGCAGGCACGCTATGCCAACCCGCTGACCTTGCTGCCGGGCAACGTCCCCATCCAGCAGTGCCTGACGCGGCTGTTGCAGCAACAACGCGAGTCTGTGATCTGCTACGTCGATATCGACAGTTTCAAGCCATTCAACGATATCTACGGCTATGGCCGGGGCGATGAAGTGCTGCTGTGCCTGGCGCAATGCCTGAACGACCGGGTAGACCCCAGCCGCGACTTCGTCGGGCATATCGGCGGTGATGACTTTTTGCTGGTGCTGGGGCCGCAGGATTGGCGCAAGCGGCTGAACCAGTTGCTGGACGACTTCCACACCCAGTGCCGGCGCTTCTATCGCAGCGAGCATCTGGACGCGGGCTGTTTCGTTGCACTGAACCGCCAGGGCGTGCGCCAGGAGTTTGCGCTGCTGTCGCTGTCCATCGGCGTGGTGCATTTGTATCCACAGGCCTGTGGACAACTCGATGCCAGCCAGTTGGCGGAACTGGCCTCGCAAGCCAAGCACCACGCGAAGAACGTGGCGGGCTACAGCATTCATGTGATTGACAGCCTGGAGCTGGGCCAGGCAGAACCGCAGCCGCTCTAGATCAGAGTTGCTCCAGGCGCATCTGCGCCAACGGGTGCCCGGCTCGGGCGGCGATTTTCCACCAGCGTGCCGCTTCCAGCGGATCAGGCGCCTTGCCAAGGCTGCCCGCAAGGCTCAACACCCCAACCTGGTAGGCCGCCTTGCCGTCGCCGGCCAGGGCCGCCAGCCGCAACAGTCGCACGCCTTCTTCACGGGCGCCAAGGCCCTTGCCACGAAACGTCAGGATATGTCCGTAGAAACTCTGTGCTCCTACGTCGCCCAGATTGGCCATGCGCGCGAACTGGCCTTCAAGCCACTGCCAGCCACGCGGCTGTCGCACGAACCAGGACCAATGAAACAACTTGCGCGCCAGCCAGTAACTGGCATACGCCTTGAGCTTCCAGAACACTACGCCTCCGCTGACTCGGGATAATCGTATTCAAATACTCGCACCACTTCGGATGCGTGCCACGACGCCGCGGCCACGCCATCGGACGGCCCGCAGAAGCGCCCGAGACGCTCCACACATTCAAAGAAACCGGTACGTGGCAGGCGACTGGCGCCCTGGCTGATCACCAGGGAACTGCGCAGTGGTTGGTCGGCCTTGGCATCCAGCGCCGCCAGGTGCTCCAGCGCAGCCGTCAGGGTCTGCATGGCCGGCGTGGGAAATTGCAGGCGCTCCAGCAAGGCGCGGTAGGTCAAGAGGTGGCGCTGTCGGCGCGCCTGGTCCAGCTCGTTGAGTAACCCATCCCAATGTTGACGGCTGATGCGTACGCTCACGTTTCGTCCCTCCAACCTGCAACGCCAAGTTCCCAGGCCAGGCTGCGGCGGATGGCAGCGTCCGGCTGGCGTTCACCGCTTTCGATCAGGCCCAGGTAAGACGGGCTGATGCCCACTGTGCGCGCCAGAACCTCGATGGCCAGGCCCTTGGCCTCGCGCAGGCTTCGCAGCTGCTCCAGGGGGCGCAGATCCGGTTCGGCAGTGGCTTGGCTAATGGTCGAAGCGGGAGGCGTTGGCTGTTGCTGACCGGCAGCTTTTAACAGCGCCTGATACTGAGCCCATGGCAGAACCGCATATTCGGGCTCGCCATCCTTTGTAATTATCTGAATATCCATGACTGCCCCGTAGGATCACAACACTTACTTCGTAAGTACTTTCCTTAGGAGTGTAATCCTAACAGCCACAAAGAGCGCAGGGGGATATTCCCAAGGTTCAGTTTTTTTTCAGGTGTTCTTGCGTAAGCAGCTGAGGCGTCGCAGGAAGGCGCTCAACCACCGCAAGTTTCTCGGGGAGCTGACGCTCGCGCCAGGCGCGAAAGGCGCTCAGTTCGCCGTCGAGGGTCTTCATGACCCACGCCAGCACAGCAATGTCGTCGAGCATGCCGAACACCGGGATAAAGTCCGGGATCGCGTCAATCGGGCTCAGGAAGTACATCAACCCTGCCACTACCGAAATCAGCGCCTTGGGGCTGATGGCCCGGTACTCGCCGCGCCAGTAGGCAAGGCACAAGGCCTGGAGCAGCTTGAGGTCGTGCTTGAGCTTGCCCAGCCGGTTGCCCTGGCTCGAGCCTTTGGCGGCGACCGCGAACAACAACGTCGGCAAGCGCCCACGGCCAAGCAGGCGAGCAGCCATGGGCAGGAAGCGGGTGAAATTAAACGGGGCTTTCATCGTCACTCCAGTTCCAGGCGACAGAAAAGGTTATCCACACAAATTGTGGATAACCTTGTGAACAGAGCCTATTTTCCAGGCTGAAAGCCACGTAATACAAGGCCTACAGTCAGATCGGGCGTTTTTTGCGCACATAAAAAAAACCCAAGAATTCATTGACTTGGAGATAATCTGCGTCTACCCGTACTCGGGTCTTTTATCAGACTGCTCTAGCCCGCATGGGTTCGGTTGAATTTGCCCTGGATTCAACTGATCGTTCCCACGCTCTGCGTGGGGATGCCGCCTGTGGCGCTCCGCGCTTGCTGTTAGCGCTAGGCTTGAGCTATGCGCAATGGTGACGCAGAGCGTCACCGGATGCATTCCCACGCAGAGCGTGGGAACGATCGCAGAGCGTGGGGACGATCGCAGAGCGTGGGAACGATCGCACATGCGCAATGGTGACGCAGAGCGTCACGGGATGCATTCCCACGCAGAGCGCGGGAACGATCGCATACGATCGCACAGGCCAGAAACAACAACGCCCCGTCGAGACGGGGCGTTGTGTGTTCAGGCGCTGATTACTTCTTGGCAGCAGGAGCCGCCGGTGCGTCAGGAGCGTCTGCCTTGGACGGGTCCTTGATGGCCAGCAGTTCCAGGTCGAATACCAGCACGGAGTTGGCTGGAATCGCCGGGCTCGGGCTCTGCGCGCCGTAGGCCAGGTCGGACGGGATGTACAACTCGACCTTCTCGCCAACGTGCATCAGTTGCAGGCCTTCGACCCAACCCGGAATCACGCCGCTGACCGGCAGGTCAATCGGGCTGCCGCGATCCACGGAGCTGTCAAAGGTGGTGCCGTTGGTGAGCTTGCCGGTGTAGTGAACAGTCACTACGTCGGTAGGCTTGGGTTGAGCACCGTCGGCTTTCTTCACGATCTTGTATTGCAGACCGGAAGCGGTGGTGACAACGCCGTCTTTCTTGGCGTTTTCTTCGAGGAATTTCTTGCCGGCAGTTGCCGACTCTTCGCTCATCTTGGCCATACGCTCTTCAGCACGTTTTTGCAGTGCGGCGAAGGCTTCGACCAGCTCGTCGTCTTTCAGCTTCTGTTCTTTCTTGCCGACGGCATCTTCGATGCCTTGGGCTACCGCTTTGGAGTCCAGGTCATCCATGCCTTCCTGGGCAAGGCTTTTGCCCATGTTCAGGCCGATACCGTAGGAAGCTTTTTGCGCCGGGGTTTTCAGCTCTACGCTGGTTTGCGAATCACAACCCGCAAGTACCAGGCTAACCAGGGCCACCGCCGCCGCCAACCGATGCTGTTTCATGCTATTTCCTTGTTCGTGTGCCAAAAGGGCATTCGAGTAAAGTCGCGAGCTTATCAGGCGGCCACGACCAATGGCTACCGGCATGTGAGCAGGAAACTTCTGATAAGTTCACGTGTTTAAAAGCATTTTCATTCAATCCAGGGCCCTGCAACGGACGGCAGCAGCGCTGGAACGAGACTCATGGCCACTTGCCGCACTGCTGGCCTGATGGCATAAGAACGCTACAACTCGACAAGGATAGTTATCTTGCGCATTTTTTCCCGTGTTTTGCTGATGATTTTCATACTGCTGGGCCTGGTCCTGGCGGTGGTGCTCTATTACGTGGTCAACCCGAAGCTGCCGGTCTACGTGCCAGTGGAACAGGTGCACTACCAGGATCAATGGAGCGCCGCAGATCGCCAGACCTACTATTTCACGCCCCAGGGCACCCAGGTCAAGGGCCTGCGGTATGCCTGGTTTACCGCCTTGGAACTGCCGTTCTCCGAGCAGCGTTTCGCCACGCCCGAGTACCTGGCGCGCTTTGGTTTTCTGGTAGACCCCAGGCAAGTGCCCACCGCGCAGAACCCCGGCAACCTGCCGGTGGGTTTCGCCCGGCATAAAAATGCTGGCAGCAATGATGAGTTCCTCGACATCACCTGCGCCGCCTGCCACACCGGCCAGTTGAACTTCAAAGGCCAGGGCCTGCGGATCGACGGCGGCCCGGCGCAGCATGTGCTGCCGTCCAGCGTACCGACCCTGCGCGGCGGCAGCTTCGGCCAGGCGCTGGTCGCCAGCCTGGCCTCGACCTACTACAACCCGTGGAAATTCGAGCGCTTTGCCCGCACCGTGCTGGGCCATGACTACGACGACCAGACCGCAGCGCAACTGCGCCAGGACTTCAAGAAGTCCCTGAACAACTTCCTGAAAGTCGCCTGGAACGACACCCACCGCGGCCTCTACCCCACCGAAGAAGGCCCGGGCCGCACCGACGCCTTTGGCCGTATCGCCAACGCCAGCTTCGGCGACGCCATTTCCCCCGACAACTACCGCATCGCCAACGCCCCGGTGGACTACCCGCAACTGTGGGACATCTGGACCTTCGACTGGGTGCAATGGAATGGCTCGGCCCAACAACCCATGGCCCGCAATATCGGCGAAGCCCTGGGCGTCGGCGCCACCCTGGACTTCTTCGACAGCGCCGGCCAGCCGCTCCAGGGCGATGCGCGCTACGCCTCCAGCGTGCGGGTTCGCGACCTGAATACCATCGAAGAAACCCTGCAACGGCTCAAGCCACCCACCTGGCCCGAAGACCTGTTCGGCGCCATCGACAAACCGCTGGCCGCCCAGGGTCGCGCACTGTTCGCGGAAAACTGCGCCGGCTGCCACGTGCCAGCGGTGTCCCAGGTCGATGGCCGCCCGGTGCGACAATTGAAAATGCTCCCGGTGGAGGTGATCGGCACCGACCCCGCTACTGCCAACAATATCGCTGACCACCGCTTCGACCTCAGCGCCCTGCAATGGGACCCGGCGGAGTTGGCGAAAATGAACGTCGAACTGCACCCCACGCCCACCGAGCCGCTGGACCTGCGCAGCCTCTCTTCAGCCAAAGGCCTGGCCTACATCACCGCCTTTGTCGAAGACCACGCCTACCGTGCCGCCGGTGTGACACCTGCCGAACGCCCGCGCCTGGACGGCTTCGGCCTGCCGATCGGCGTACGCGAATTGCGTGCCTACAAGGCACGGCCCCTGGCCGGGGTGTGGGCGACACCACCGTTCCTGCACAACGGCTCGGTGCCGACGATCTACCAATTGCTCTCGCCCCAGGACGAGCGCAGCCCGACCTTCTATAAAGGCACCTTCGAATACGACCCGCGCCACCTGGGCTATCAAACCGCCGCGTTCCCCAACGCGTTCCTGTTCGATACGCGCATCACCGGCAACCACAACAGCGGCCACGAATTCCGTGCCGGGCAGCGTGGCAACGGGGTGATCGGCCGAGGCTTGCTGCCCCAGGAACGCTGGGCGCTGCTGGAATATTTGAAAGTGCTGGGCGGCCCGCTGGAACAGCAACTGCCCTGACCCAACCGACTTCGCAGAAAAGGATTTTTAAATGCTCGCTCGACTTTGGCTGCGCCTCGGCGCGTTTCTCGGCAAGACCCTGTTGTGGCTGGTGGGCCTGGGCCTGCTGGGCTGGTTGCTGTCCACCCTGTGGTTTGCCTGGCAGCACAGCGGCCCGGTATCGCCGGATGAACAGATCCCGCCGGGGGAAGCGGCCATGACCCAGGGCATCATCCAGACCGCCGTGCGCATCGTCGATCAACACCGCGAAGGCACGCGTTACCTGCGGGATGCGCATGCCAAGGCCCATGGCTGCGTGAAGGCCGAGGTCAGCGTACTGGCGGACCTCGACCCGGCCCTGCGCCAGGGCGTGTTCGCCGAGCCGGGCAAGACCTGGCAGGCGATGATGCGACTGTCCAACGGCAATGCGTATCCGCAGTTCGACAGCATCCGGGATGCCCGGGGGATGGCGATCAAGTTGCTGGACGTGCCAGGCAAACAGCTGCTGGCGGATCAGCAGGCGCGGGGTGAGCAGGACTTTGTGATGTTCAGCCATCCGAATTTTTTCGTCAGTGATGTGGCGGAGTATGCGCAGAACATTTCGGCTCAGGCCGATGGCAAGAAAGTCATGGCGTTTTTCCCCGGGGTGGATCCGCGCAGTTGGCAGGTGCGGCATTTGTTTATCGCGCTGGCGACGTTGGCGCCGCCGCCGGTGAGTCCTACGCAGACGACGTATTTCTCGGTGTCGCCGTATAAGTTTGGGGCGGCGAATGCGAAGTTTCGGGTGGCGCCGGATCCCCAGGGGTGTCCTGCGTATGTGCTGCCCAAACAGAATCAGGACCTGCCGAACTTTTTGCGCAGTGCGTTGAATCAGCAACTGTCGACGGACCGGGTGGCGGCGTGTTTTGTGTTGCAGATTCAGCGGCAGAATCCGCAGAAGTTTATGCCGATCGAGGACACCAGCGTTGAGTGGAAAGAGAGTGATGCGCCGTTTGAGACGGTGGCCAAGGTGGTGATTCCGGCGCAGGACTTTGATACGCCGGCGTTGAATCTGGCTTGTGATAATCAGTCGTTTAATCCGTGGTTTGGGGTGGAGGCGCATCGGCCGATTGGGGGGATTAATCGGTTGCGTAAGGCGGTGTATGAGGCGGTCAGTGATTATCGGCATAGCCGGAATTTGTAGCTCCGCGGTGTGGGGTGCATATCCATTGCTGCGGTTATGGCCGCTATTGGTTCCGCTCTTACA
>NZ_JACAPX010000056.1:0-61110 GCF_013385435.1 Pseudomonas sp. F9001 | reverse complement strand
CCGGGAGGCCGCTGTGCTGTTGATCTGCTTTTGATCTTAGGCGCCCCGTTAAACCACGCTGGCCGAACGTAGGCAGTACGGAGCGGGTAAACCGGCAGGACGCCGGTTTAGCCGCGACGGGGCAGGGACGCCCCGTCGCGGCGGCCCGCTTCGTGCTGCCGGAGCTGAGGGCACACCGAGCCCAAGCGAGGTGCCGAGTGGTGGGGCAAGAGCGTTTTGCTTACTTTTGCGCTTTTCAAAAGTGAGCCGCTGTAAGAGCGGAACCAATAGTAGCCGTAACAAAACCAACGGATATGCCCCCAATCACCGCCCCCAACGCCATATGCCTGACGCCCCGAACCGCTGAGTGAGCCGTTGTTGGCCTACCAGCGGTGAGTCACCGAACTCGTACTGTTTGCCTTAGGTGGGCACAAACACTTGCCCGGCCTTGCTCACACCCGCTACCGGGAAGAACGATTCGCTGTAGCTCAGGTACGGTGCCAGGCCGTTGTCAGCCTTGTACACCAACCCTGCGCGCGAGGTGGTGGCCTCGTCGAACTTGATCTGGTCCTGGAAATACACGCCTTTTTGCAGGGAGTCGATCTGCGAACCACGGTCGGTATTCGGTGATCGGTTGACCACGACCGGCTGGTTGTTGATGGAGTTCGCAAGGTGCAACGACGGAGCATTGCCACGGAAGTTGTGGGCGGTGTGCGTGGAATGAAAGCAAGCACGGGCCAGGTAGGACCCCTATATTTATGCGGCCCTTGCTGATAAATAGAGCGGGTGAGCCCCCAAGCAGATACCCGGTGTAATCCATCATGAAACGCCATTTCGAAGATTTGCAGCTGGGCAGCATCGAGCTGTTCTGCCTGGCCGCCGAGGCCAGCAGCTTTACCGCCGCCGCCCAGGTGGCAGGCGTGACCCCGGCGGCGGTGAGCCGCAGCATCTCGCGGTTGGAAGAGCGCCTGGGCTCCCGGCTGTTTGTGCGCACCACCCGCAGCATCCGCCTGACCGATGGCGGCCGGACATTTTTCGAGCAATGCCGCCAGGCGCTGACGCAACTGGTGGAAGCCCAGCAGGAAATGATGGGCGCGCAATCGGTGCCGTCCGGGCTGTTGCGCATCAGCATCCCGACCACCTACGGCCATCACCGGATCCTGCCGCTGCTGCCGAAATTCCGTGCGCTGTACCCGCAAGTCAGCGTGGATATCCACATCAGCAACCGCAACATCGATTTCGTCGCCGAAGGTTATGACCTGGCCATTCGCGTGCGGGCCCAGCCGGACTCGACGCTGATTGCGCGGTTGCTGGAAGACGCCAGGCTGGTGGTGGTCGCGACGCCGGCGTACCTGAAGCGTGCCGGCACGCCCCAGGCCCTGGAGGATTTGCCGAACCACGAGTGCATCCAGTACGAATTGCCGAGCAACGGGCGGCGCATTTCCTGGCTGTTCCAGGTGGACGGCAAGGAGCGGGAGTTTGCCGGGGAAGCAGGCTACAGCTGCTCTGACGACGTGCTGGGTGGCGTAACCCTGGCCAAGCACGGCGCGGGGTTATTCCAGACCTACAAGTTCATCGTCGAGGAGGAATTGGCCAACGGCAGCCTGGTGGAGGTCTTGCAGCCTTACGGCGGGCGCTCACGGCCGTTTACCTTGCTGTATCCCCATGGCCGCTATGTACCGCATCGGGTGCGGGCGTTTGTGGATTTTCTGCTGGAGCATCGCGCCGAATGGGCGGCGCTGTAGCGGCGGATAAGTCCCAGGTCAGCATCAGTTGGCCAATGGCAGTATCGATGGCATCAGCGTCGACGCCATCCCGGGCCAGGATCGACACGCCTTGCAGAAAACTGTCGTAGACCGTGGCCATGGCACGTGCATTGGTCTCGGCCGGTAACTGGCCTGCGCGGATGCCGCGCTCGACACAATGCACGATGCCCGCCCGTGTGCGCTCTCGCGAATGGGTCAGCCCATGGGTGACTTGTGCGTTCTCGGGGGAGGGCGCGCTCATCACGCCCAGGGCTACCATGCAGCCTTTGGGATGCCCCTCTTCACACTGCATGCGTGCCGATTGGCGCAACGCCGTCTCGATGGCCTGGCGCGGTGGCAGGCTGTCATCCCACAGGCATTCGGTGACCTGGGCGAACGTCGCCAGATAACGCTGCACGCACTCCTGGAACAGCGCGTCCTTGGAGCCGAACGCCGCGTAGAAACTCGGCGCGGAGATGCCGCCGCCCAATCCGGCTTTCAACTGGCTCAGGGACGTCGCGTCGTAACCGTGCTGCCAGAACAGGTGCATGGCCTGTTCCACGGCCTGGTCGCGGTCGAAGGTGCGGGGGCGGCCCATCTGTGCCATGTGGAAATCCTCTCGGGTGATGAGATAAATACTAGTCGATACATAAGTCGTTGACAACGCTGCGTGGGGCGTCCAACATTTATATCGATCGGTATTTAAGTCTTCTCGCTCAAGGAGTTTCCCTGTGACCCCCTCAACCACCTTATCGGCAGACGCCGTTCCCGACCGCTTGCCCGTCGGCGCCTTGCTCGCCCTGGCCATGACCGGTTTTATCTGCATCGTCACCGAAACCCTGCCGGCGGGCCTGTTGCCGCTGATCAGCGATGGGCTGGGAGTTTCAGCGTCCATGGCCGGGCAGATGGTCACCGCGTATGCGCTGGGCTCGGTGCTGGCGGTGATCCCGCTGACCATCGCGACTCGCGGCTGGCGGCGACGCAATGTGCTGCTGCTGACCATCGTCGGTTTTCTGCTGTTCAACTCCATCACGGCGCTGTCCTCCCACTACGGGCTGACGCTGTTGGCGCGGTTCCTCGCCGGGATGGCGGCGGGGCTGGCCTGGAGTTTGTTGGCCGGCTATGCGCGGCGCATGGTAGAGCCACATCAGCAGGGCAAGGCGTTGGCGCTGGCCATGGTAGGAACGCCGATTGCCCTGTCACTTGGCGTACCGCTGGGCACCTGGCTGGGTGGGCTGGTGGGCTGGCGCACCACGTTCGGGATCATGTCGGCACTGACCCTGGTGCTGATTGTCTGGGTGCTGGTGAAAGTGCCGGATTATCCCGGCCAGTCGGCCCATCAGCGCATGCCGTTGCGCAAGGTGCTGACCACGCCGGGTGTGCGGCCAGTGCTGGCGGTGGTGATCTCATGGATGCTCGCCCATAACATTCTCTATACCTACATCGCGCCGTTCGTGGCTCCGGCGGGCTTGGTGGACCGTGTGGATCTGGTGTTGTTGGTGTTTGGTATAGCGGCGCTGCTCGGGATTTGGGTCACTGCCCGGTTGGTGGATGTGGCGTTGCGCAAGACGGTGCTGGTCAGCCTGGCGGGCTTTGCGGCGACGTGTTTGGCTTTTGGTTTTCTGGCGCAGGTGCCGGGCGTTATTTACCTCGGCGTGGCGGTGTGGGGCTTGAGTTTTGGCGGCGCTGCGACGTTGCTGCAAACCGCACTGGCGGATGCTGCCGGAGATGGGGCGGATGTTGCGTTGTCGCTGAACGTGGTGGCATGGAACAGCGCGATTGCCGGAAGCGGCGTGGTGGGTGGCGTGTTGCTGGATACCTGGGGCGTGGCGTCTTTCCCCTGGGCAATGTTGGTGTTGCTGGCGGCGGGCTTCGCGATTGTGTGGTGCGCGCGACTCCATGGCTTCAAGCCGGGGCACCGGGCCCACGGTAAACCTGTGGTTGGCGGGCACTGATATTTCCAAAGTCTTTGGAAAAACTGCTTCTAACATCAGACAAATCTTAAAATAACCTGCTGCTCGGCCGATATCCCGGGGCATAGGCTTTATCACCCCCGGGAGTATCGGCATGCGCATCAAGAGAATGTCTGCAATCCATGTTGGCCTGTTGTTCAGCCTGTCCGGTGCCTGCATGGCCGCGAGCCCGGTGGGGCAGGGAGTCATCTCGTTTCACGGCAGCATCGTCGAAGCGTCTTGCACACCGCTCGCCGTGGCCAACGGGATGAAACTCAACAATTGCCCTACGTCCGCACGCGGCATCGCCATCAGCGTGCGCAGTGTGCAACCGGTGGGCTCGGTCACGGCCCTCGACCACAGCGCCGTGAACGTGAAGCTGGTCGCCGACAGTGGCCGGGGAGACCGCTATTACCAGCAGCAATATGCGTTGGTGGATGGCCAAGGGAGGCCTGTGACGTCGGGGCAGTATCTGATTACATTAACGTCACCTTGAGAGATGGCAGTGGATCAACCCGATGAACCTGACTGGACACAACCTCGCGCTCCTGACTTCCCTCAGCGTCTTGCTTGAGGAGAGGAACGTCACGCGGGCGGCGGCGAAGCTCAACCTGACGCAGTCGGCGTTATCCGCGCAGTTGTCGCGGTTGCGTGACCTGTTCGGCGACCCTTTATTGATGCCTGCTCAGTCCGGAAAAGGCATGGTGCTGACAGCACGTGCCGAACATTTGCGTCAGCCGTTGCGCCAGGCGTTGCAGGTACTGGGGACGGTGGTCGGTGACCTTCCATGCTTTGATCCTGCCAAGTCGGACCGGACCTTTGTGATTGGCGCGAACGATAACGCCGCTGCGATCGTCGCGCCCCGGCTGGTGCAGCTTGTGCAGGCTGCGAGTCCTGGGGGCATCCGGGTTTCGATACGTGCGATCGACCAGGTGTTGCTTGGCGATCAGTTGGAAAGCGGCGAGATTGACGTCGCGCTGGTATCACACAGCCGTATCGGGAACCTGTCGCACGAGTTGCTGCTGCAGGAAGAATTCAAGATGGCCCAGCGCGCCGATCACCCTCGCGGATCCGCGCCACCAACGCTGGAGGAATACCTGGGCCTGGAGCATGTGGTGGTGTCGGGTGCCGTGAACAGCTTTCACGGTTTTATTGATGATGTGCTCGCGCAGAAGGGGCGTGCGCGCCGTGTCGCGGTGTCGGTGCCTTACTACAGCATCGTTCCATTGCTGCTGCAGAACAGCGACTGTGTAAGTGTGCTTCCGTCCCGTTTCCTGAGCCGTTATGAGCGCTCGCTGGCGGCCCTTGCTCTGCCCCTCGAGGTGCGCGACTTCAGTTTGTTCTCTGCCTGGCATCCACGGTTCGACAAGGACCTGGCACATCTCTGGTTGCGCGAACAACTCAAGCTCTGCGTGCTTTCCTGACGACATCAGGCCCTGGCAGGTATCTACGCCACACATACCTGGCATGCGGAGTTTCGATTTCAACTATAAAAAACGCTTGAATAGGATGCCGCCGATTCCAACTGGAGAGCTGCACCATGACCAAGCTGACATTTACCCGCGTGTTGAATTACACGGCCCTTGCTGCTGCCCTGGCACTGGGAGCCATCGCGGCACCGGCGGTGGCAGTTGCCGCCGCGCCCCAAGTCAAAACCCAGGCCCCTGGTTACTATCGCACGATGCTTGGAGATTTCGAGGTCACCGCGCTGAGTGACGGCACCATCGATGCACCGTTCGACAAATTGCTGAATGAGCCGGCTGCCAAGACCACTACCGCACTGCGCAAGGCGTTCCTCGGGGTGCCCACCGAGACCTCGACGAACGCGTATCTCGTCAATACCGGCACTCGGCTCATCCTGATCGATACCGGCGCTGGTGCGCTCTTCGGGCCGACCCTGGGCAAGCTCGCGGCCAACCTGCAGGCAGCCGGCTACAAGCCGGAGCAGGTCGATGACATCCTTCTCACGCACATGCACCCGGACCACGTGGGTGGGCTGGTTGCCGAAGGGGTGATGGTGTTTCCGAACGCCACGGTACACGCCGACAAGCGTGACGCCGATTACTGGCTCTCGCCGGCGAGGCTGGAGCCTGCCTCGGCCGACGCCAACAGCTTCGTACCCGAGTTCGCGAAGGGTGCAATGGCTTCCTTGAACCCGTATATCGCGCTTGGAAAGTTCCAGCCTTTCCAGGGCAGCGGGGAGATCCTGCCGGGGTTCAAGGCGCTGTCCAGCTATGGCCATACCCTGGGGCACACCAGCTACCTGGTTGAGAGCAAAGGCCAGAAGATGATTGTCGCCGGTGATCTGATCCACGCCGGTGCCGTGCAGTTTGCCGACCCGTCGGTGACTATCGAGTTTGATACGGACAAGAAAGCCGCCACCACTGCCCGCGAGACCGTGTTCAGCCTGGCTGCGAAAGAGGGCGCGCTGGTCGGCGCGGCGCACCTCTCGTTTCCCGGCCTGGGGCATTTGCGTGGTCAGGGCGCCGCGTGGCAATGGGTGCCGCTGAATTACTCAACCGAACTGAAGTGACTCGCGATTAGTACGCTTCACGGGGAATCATGGAAATAAACTCCGACCTGAAGATACCTTCCATGACCTGCATGAAATCCGAGGCGAGCTTGGAGCGCTGCTGGTGACCCGGAAATACCATCGAAACCTCGAAGGGTATGTCCTGGTCCAGCGGTCTGAACGTAAGGCCCGGGTATTTCGAGTAGGAGGCGGTGAATGGATCACACACGGTGATGCCGAGCCCCCCGGACACCATTCCGCAGGCGGAGTGCGCGGCGGTGGTTTCAACGCTGGAGACGCCTGCAACACCCCGAGCCTCCATGGCTGATGTGATGCGTCGCTGCAAAGGATTGTTGGCGTTCAGGGTAATCAGGCGTCGCCCGTGCAAATCCTCCAGGGTCACCACGTCTTTGGTGGCCAACATATCGTTGGCCGGCATCACGCACACCGCGCTGATGGGTGGCAGGTTGATCACCTGGATCCCGGGATATTCCCCTGAAGGAATCTGCACAAAACCAATATCGATCTGGTTGGCAGACGTCAGTTCCAGGATGCCCACCGAGTTGCGCACATCCAACGAGGTTCTGACCTCGGGGTGCTTTCGCGCGAATCGGCATACCCCCTCAGCCACCACACTGAGCCCCAGCGTGCTCATTGAACTGATCCTCAATGTGCCGGTGCGTAGCGTCACAAGGTCCTCTGCAACCCGCTCGATGCGTTCTATGCCTTGATAAAACTTGTCCACCTCCGCGTACAACACCTGTGCTTCCGCCCCGGGAATGAGGCGATTGCCTTCACGGCGAAACAGTCGAAGGGAAAGGACAATTTCGAGGTCGCGGATGAGCCGGCTGATGGCCGGTTGACTGACCTGAAGTGCCTCGGCGGCGATAGTCATGCTTCCGGTGAGCATGACCGCCCTGAAAGCTTCCAATTGGCGAGGATTGAGTTTCATTGTGGCTCTCGATCGAATGTTGGAGGGCGCATTTTTGCGAGCGTATAACATTTTGTTATGTGCGTCCAACCTGTTACCGGTTTGCTATAAGCATGTAACGGCGCGATGATTTAGTTGCGTGGTTTTACCAAAGAAAAGCAGTTCCCGTTATTAATATCGGGTGCCGTTTAAGTAAAAATAAAAAAGAGGATAGCGCGTGCTGAATTATACCGTCCGCAGGTTGTTACTTCTGCTTCCGATGCTGCTGGGAGTCTCCATTGTGGTCTTCCTGGTCATGCACTTTATTCCGGGAGATCCTGCGCAGCTGGCAGCAGGTCCGGATGCAACAGCGGAAGATGTTGCGCAAATAAGGCAAAACTACGGATTGGATAAGCCGCTAATCAATCAATACCTTATTTATGTCAGGAAAGTTGTCGTGGGTGATTTTGGCGAGTCATTCCAGACATTCACGCCCGTGCTCGAAGGTATAGCCAGAACTCTTCCCGCCACGATTGAACTGACCGCTGCCGGAATGTTGCTTGCCGTCATCATTGGCGTTCCCCTCGGTATTGCGGCCGCTTTGAAGCCCAGAGGCTTCCTTGATAGTTCGCTGACCACCGTTGCAGTTCTGGGCATATCAATGCCTGGCTTCTTTCTGGGACTGATATTGATGCTGATCTTTTCAGCCAACCTCGGATGGTTGCCGCCGACCGGCAGAGGCGGGCTGCAACACCTGATATTACCGGCCTTGACACTTGGTTTGCCGTATGTTGCAACTTTTTCACGGCTGGCCCGATCCACCATGATGGATGTGCTGAGGGAAGATTATATTCGTACTGCCTATGCGAAAGGTGTACCGAGTTACAAGGTAGTACTCAAGCATGCACTTTCCAATGCGGCCATTCCATTGGTGACAGTATTCGGTATGGACTTCGGCCGGTTACTGGGTGGCGCGGTTATTGTCGAGACAGTATTTGCCTGGCCGGGAATGGGGCGGCTCTTGATTGATGCAATCATGGCTCGGGATATTTATGTCGTCCAAGGCACAGTTCTTGTGTTTGCCGCGGTGGTGGTAATTATCAACTTAATGGTGGATTTGGTTTATGGCGTCCTCGACCCTCGCGTCACTTACAACTGAGGCCGATATGAAACTTCCGAAAAAATATCGGTTGGGCTTTGTCAGTTTCCTTATTTCCAATAAGCGCTGGTTCGCGTTTGCTTCATTGATCGTGATCCTGGTGATGGTTGCTGCGGCGATAGCTGCCCCTTTGTTGTTTGATTGGGATTCGGTCACCAAGATCAACTTATCAACGTCCCTTGTCGAGCCCGGTGCAAGTTCCTGGCTCGGCACGGACCAATTGGGCCGTGACTTGTTGGGTCGAGTCGTGTGGGGGGCACGAATTACGCTCACCGTCGCAGTTTCAAGTGTCAGCATTGCGATGGTCATTGGCATCGCTTTAGGTGCGGCGTGTGGCTATTACAACGGCGCCATCGCCGGGGTGGTGATGCGGGTCATGGACTCGATGATTGCATTTCCCCGGACACTGGTTGCCATTCTGGTCATCACGGTGGCGGGCAACAGCATAGTAAGCCTGACACTGGCCATCGCCATTTCAACGATCCCGATTTACGTGCGTTTCTTTGCCGGGCCGGTCATGGCATTGAGAAACCGCGAGTTTGTATTGGCCTCCAAGTCGATTGGCGTCAGCGATCTGCGGCTGCTGCTGATACATATCCTGCCGAATATCGGTTCGCTGGTCATTATCCAGGCCACCGTCTCGCTGGCTGAAGCAATCCTCATTGGTTCCGGGCTCAGCTTTCTGGGGCTTGGCCCGCCGCCGCCCACCCCGGAGTGGGGCTCGATGATTGCCGAGTCGCGGCCGTTATTGACCACCCATCCCTACGTATTGATTGCGCCCGGATTTGCACTGGTTTTGACCATATTGAGTTTCAACATTGTGGGGGATGCGTTGCGAGACTACATCGACCCGAAATCACGTAACGCATAAATGAGTTCGGCGCGGTTAAACACGCCCTGTGTGTCCACCAGAATTATCAAGCGAGAAAGATTATGCGGCGTCTGAATTGCCTGGAAGTATTGATACGGAGTTTCGCTGTTGTCGGCATCCTTGGACTGTCGGCGGGCCTATCGTTTGTTGCCAACGCCAAAGACCTGAAGAAGCTGACATTCGTTCAAGGCGCTGATATCGATACCCTGGACCCAGCGATTTCGCGCAGTGTGCCTTCCTATAACGTGATTAATCACCTGTTTAATCGGTTGGTCGCATGGGACGGTCACGGGCATAACACGTTTGTAGCTGATTTGGCGCAGTCATGGTCAAGGTCCGAGGATGGACGGCAATGGATTTTTATCCTGAAACCGGGAATTACCTTTCATGACGGCACGGCGTTTGATGCTGCAGCGGTGAAGTTTAACCTGGACCGAATCATGAACCCCAAGCTCGGTTCTCCGCACCGGTCCTACTATGCGGATATAGCTTCGGTGGATGCGCTAGCGCCGAATGAGTTACGCATCACCACAAAAAATCCGTCACCCACAATGTTGGAGTTACTGGCAAAAGAATCTTCGTCAATCAGCAGTCCGGCCGCTGTCGTTAAATATGGACGGGCTTATGGGCACCATCCCGTCGGTACCGGGCCCTACGTATTTGATAGTTGGATACCCAACGACCAGGCCGTTATTCATAAGAACAACGCTTTTTATGGAACAACGGCAAAACCGGAAACCATCGTGTTCCGTCCGGTCAGGGAAGATTCTTCCCGAGTCATAGAGCTGCGAACGAACAATGCGGATATCGCGGCAAATTTATCGCCCGAGGCGGCTATTGAATTAAAGGAACTGAATAAATCCACCTTGCTGCGGGTACCCAGCACATTCCAGGTGTTCTTTGAAATGAACCTGACCAAACCGCCCTTTGATGACCCGCGCATACGGAGGGCGGTGAGTATGGCGATTGATCGCCAGGCATTGGTCGACAAAGTGTTGTTGGGATATGGAAAAGTACCCACTGGCCCATTTCCGGAGGGTACGCAAGCCCGACGTGAATTCCCTCCGGTGAAGTACGACCCTGATGCGGCAAGAAAAATAATTAACGAGGTATATCCAGGCGGTTATCCAGGCACCGTAGTTATATGGACCCCGGCGGGACGCTATACCAAAGATCGCCAGGTCTCGGAAGTTGTCCAAGGCTATCTTAACGCCGTGGGGCTGAAGACCGAGTTTAAGGTATGGGAATGGGCAACGTATCAAAAGAACTTGTATCGCCCCGAGCCGGGCAAGGGCACGGGCAAAGGTAGCAATGACGCAAACATGTGGTTACTGGGAACGGGCATATCTGACGCGGATATTCGTTTGCGTCGAAAGTTGTCCAGCGGCGACCCGCAGAATCTCACGGGTTACAGCAACCCTCAGGTAGACAAATTACTTCAGTTGGCCTCGCGTGAACTGGATGAAAAAACACGCATGTCCTATTACGGCCAGATTCAGCAGATTCTATGGGAACAAGACCCGGACAATCTGCCGCTGTTTGACCAGGAGCAAATAATTGGTGTGCGTAAAGCGTTGAATGGCCTGGATGTCGATTATGAAGGGACCATCGATTTGACGAATGTAGAACTTATTGAGCGGTGATTTAAATGTCGAATTTACATGCCAACGAAACACTGTTAACCGACGCTCGCCTGAGTGCTCCTCCCGCTGAACGCATGGTCAAGTACCATGATATTCCGGCACTTGAGACCGAGAAACGTCAGTTTCACGAGTTTGTCGAAGTGGACCTGGCGCACACCGTGATGCTGGTTGAACAGCAGATTCTTTCTGTGTCGGTCGGGCAAGCCATCCTCGCGGAGCTGCGGTTGATTCGGGACATGGTTCCCGCCGACTTCCCGTTTGATGTAAAGAAAGGCAGCTTCCTGCTTCAGGTTGAATCGTACCTTTTCTCCCGGATCGGCGAAGACTCGGCCGGGCAGATGCACACCGGCCGCAGCCGGATAGACCAAGGGGCAACGGTACGCCGCCTGTACGACCGCAAGCGCATCCTGGCGGTGCTGGACCGTATCAATGAGTTCCAGGTGGCGTTGATTCAGAAGGCCTCCACGCATTCGGGCACCATCATGCCCGGCTACACCCATATGCAGCATGCCCAGCCCTGGGTGTTCGGCCACTACCTTTTGAGTTTTACGTCGAGGCTGCACGACAGCTTCAGCCGCTTGATGCACGCTTACACCCGGGTCAATCGCAACCCCCTTGGTGCCGTCGGCTTGGCCGGCACGTCCTGGCCGCTGGACCGTGGGCGCACCACGCACCTGTTGGGGTTCGACAGCCTGGTAGAAAACTCCAAGCTGGGCCGCGAAGCATGGTACGCAGCAGAGACGATTGGCGCATTGTCCTTTGTCATGGCCGACCTGAACGATCTGGCAACCGACCTGCATATCTGGTCGAGCGTCGAATTTGGAACGGTGGAAAGCCACGACGGCTATTGCGGCACCAGCAGTATTTTCCCGCAGAAGAAAAACCCCAGCGGCTTGGAAACCATCAAGAAAGCTGCAGGTGGATCGGTGACCTGGCTCAGCACGGCCCTGGCCACTTTCCGGTCCGAAGGCACCGGCGACCAGGCGATGCGCGACCTGCCGTTGATCCATGATGCGCTGGCCACCACCGAAGGCATGTTGGACCTGTTTACCGGCATCATTGAAACCCTGGTGGTGCATGAGGACCGGATGACAGCCCTGCTCTCCGGGAGTTGGTGCACCGCCAGCAACCTCGCCGATGTGATCGTTCGGGACCGGGGCATCTCTTTCCGCCAGGTCCACCACATCGTGGCCCGCCTGGTGCGTAACTGCCTGTACGAGGGCGTGGCTCCTGCCGGGGTGACCGGCGCCGCACTGGATCAAGCCAGCGTGGAAACTGTCGGCTCAACCCTGGGCTACTCGGATGCCCAGGTCCGCGATGCTTTGAACCCGCGCCGTTTTGTCGAGACCCGCACTTCCGCGGGCGGCGTCGGCCCGGACGAGGTCCGGCGATTATTGTCGATCGCCCAGAACGAGCTGGAGCAGGACCGTGAGTGGGTTGCGCAGAGCCGGCGCAAGGTCGATCAATCCCGTGCCGACCTTGACGCGGCCATCTCGGCGATCGTCGATTAAAGGAGCGCCTCATGAACGAGAATTTGGTAGCCCGGGTGAAAAACCTGAGTGTCGGCTTCGGCACCAGAGGGCGCGAGACGCCGGTGGTGCGCGATGTGTCCTTCGAGGTGATGCGCGGTCAGACGCTGGCGATCGTGGGTGAGTCCGGCTCCGGCAAATCCGTCACCTCAATGGCGATGATGGGCCTGATCAAGCGCGCCGGCGGACGGGTGCTTTCGGGCTCGATGGAGCTGCAAACCAGGAATAACCAGATTGTCGACCTGGTGGCGGCGCCCGAGTCTGTCATGCGCACACTGCGGGGTTCGTCCATGTCGATGATCTTTCAGGAGCCCATGACTTCGCTGAATCCGGTCTTCAAGATCAGCGCGCAACTCATCGAAGGCATCTTGCTGCATCAGCGGTGCAGCCGTGCGCAAGCCGAAGCCCAGGCATTACGCATGCTGGACCTGGTGCGTATTCCGGATGCGAAGCAGGTCATGAACCGGTTTCCCCATGAGCTTTCCGGCGGCATGCGCCAACGGATCATGATTGCGATGTCGCTGGTCTGCGAGCCCACACTGCTGATCGCCGACGAGCCGACCACAGCGTTGGATGTGACGGTGCAGGCGCAGATCCTGCGGATTATCAAGGAGCTGCAAGATAGCCTGGCCATGGGCGTGATCTTTATCACCCACGATATGGGCGTGGTGGCGGAAGTCGCAGACCATGTGATGGTGATGAAGAAAGGCGAGACCGTTGAGCAAGGTCCGGCAAGGGCAGTGCTGCAGGAGCCCAAGCAGCCCTACACCCGGGCATTGCTGGCGGCTGTTCCAAAAATCGGCTCAATGCGTGGCACTCAACTCCCCGCAAAATTTGCCTTGATCGATGATGACGTCGCAGCGGGTGCAGAACCTGCGCCTGGCGTGGCCCCGGACTACCAGAGTCCGCCAGTGCTCAGAGTCGAGTCGTTGTCCATTCGGTACGACCTCAAAGGTGGTCTCCTCGGGAAGGTCCGGCGCCGTGTGCATGCCGTCGAAGGCATCGACTTTGATATCTACTCAGGTGAAACGCTGGCCCTGGTGGGCGAGTCCGGGTGCGGGAAATCCACCAGCGCTCGTGCGATTGCCGGGCTGATGCCGATACAGGGCGGGAATATCGTTTTCGGTGGCAAGAACCTTACGACGTTGAACAAGAGCGATATGAACTCGCTGCGCCGCGATATCCAGATGGTCTTCCAGGATCCCTATGCATCCCTGAACCCGCGTCTCACGATCGAGAACAGCCTGCTGGAGCCGCTGCATGTTCATGGCATTGCACATGGCGCGCAAGCACGAAAGCAGGTGCGAATATTGCTGGAGAAGGTGGGGCTGTCGGCGGAGCATGCACAACGCTATCCGCACGAGTTCTCGGGTGGGCAGCGACAGCGGATCTGCATCGCGCGGGCGCTGACTCTGTCTCCGAAGCTGATCATCGCCGATGAAGCCGTCTCGGCGCTGGACGTGTCCATTCAAGCCCAGGTGATTAATCTCCTGCAGGACCTGCAGCGCGAGATGGGCATTTCATTCCTGTTTATTTCCCATGACCTGGCGGTGGTCGAGCGGGTCAGCCACCGGGTGGGGGTGATGTACCACGGACGCATCGTTGAGATCGGGCCACGCCAGTCAGTGTTCGAGCAGCCTCAGCACCCTTACACCCAAAGGTTGCTGAGCGCGGTGCCCTCGGCGGACCTGAACGTGCCCAGAAAGCCGTTCAGCCTGATGGAGGAGAGCGTGCCCAGCAGGATTTACGAGGTGGGCTACAAGGCTCCGCCGATCAGTTACCGCGAGGTCGCCGCGGGCCACTTCGTTGCAATTTGAGCGCCGGGTATCACAGGTCGACACACCGCCCTGTGCGGGCGGGTTCAACTGCCCTTAACGAGCATGTACTTGCTGAAATTGTTGATGTGATCATCAAGATTATCCTCAAGCATCATCCGGTACTGATCACAGAAATACTTCAGCATCGCCTCACGCGCCTGGGCCATTTCTTCGCCGGATTTAAAGCTGCGTGCGCTGACCCAGGCATTGAAGCGTGTGGTGCCGAACATCATCGAGGCGCTGACTTTGCCCAGGTCGGCGAACGCCCTGAACTGCTCGTTGGACAGCTCGATGTGCGCGTCCGCGCGATCATAGAAGCCGTTGTCGGTGGTGTCTGGCATTGCGGTTACCTTCCTGTTCGTGAGTGCGGCGAAGGTACCGCCGCGCTCCACAGGAAGGCAACCACATCGGCCGCTTCAGGCCTTATTTATTGCGCGTCACCCTCCACACCGTGTTGGCCAGGTCATCGGCAATGATCAGCGCACCCTTCGGATCAACCGTGACCCCCACCGGCCGCCCGCGAGTCTTGCCATCGTCCCCGCGGAAACCCGTGGCGAAGTCCAGCGGCTCACCGGCAGGCCGGCCATTGCTGAACGGCACGAAGATCACCTTGTAGCCCACCGGATTGTCCCGGTTCCAGCTGCCGTGCTCGCCGACGAAGACGCCGTCGGCATATTTCTCGCCCATGGCCGGGATGGAAAAATCGACGCCCAGCGCGGCAACGTGGGAACCCAGGCTGTAATCCGGCTTGATCGCGGCGGCGACCTTGGCCGGGTTCTGCGGTTGGGCGCGGGTGTCGACGTTCTGGCCCCAATAGCTGTAGGGCCAGCCGTAGAACTCGCCTTCGCGCACCGAGGTCAGGTAATCCGGCACCAGGTCCGGCCCCAGTTCATCCCGCTCGTTGACCACCGCCCACACCTGCCCGGAGCCCGGTTGAATGGTCAATGCCGTCGGGTTGCGCAAACCGGTTGCATAAGGCTTGTGGGCACCGGTGGCGGCGTCGATCTGCCAGACCATCGCCCGGTCGATCTCGACCTCCATGCCGCGTTCGGTGATGTTGCTGTTGGACCCGATGCCCACATACAGCGAGCGGCCGTCGGGGCTGATCGCCAGGGATTTGGTCCAGTGATGATTGATCGCGGCGGGCAGCTCGGTGACGGTGGTGGGCGGGTCACCGGCCTTGGTCTGGCCGTCTTCGTAGTCGAAGCGCACCAGCGCATCCTGGTTCGCCACGTACAGCTTGCCGTCGGCAAAGGCCAGGCCGTAGGGCGCGTTGAGGTTTTCGGCGAACACGGTTTTCAACTCGTAGGTGCCGTCACCGTCGGCATCGCGCAGCAGGGTCAGGCGATTGCCGCCCTTGACCTTGGTGTTGCCCTCGGCCTTGATCACGCTGGCGATCACATCCTTGGGCTTGAGTTTCGCTGCGCTGCCGCCCCGGCCTTCGGCGACGAGAATGTCGCCGTTGGGCAGCACCAGGGTCTGGCGCGGGATCCGCAGGTCGGTGGCGATGGCCGTGATGCTGAAACCCTCGGGCACCGTAGGTTTCTGCTCGCCCCAGGCCACCGGTTCGGCGATCTTCATGCTGGGCAACAGGCCGCGCTGGGGTTCCGGCAGCTTGGGGTCGGGGCCACGAGCCTGAGTGCTGTCGGCTTCGCCACCGCAGGCGCTCAACAACATCGCCATGCTTAAAACGGTCAGCGTGCTGGAAGGCTTCATTGGGCACCTCCCGAGCGCAAGTTGGTCAGCCCGACCCACGTGGTCACGCAGGCCAGCAGGGTCACGACGGCAGACAACACCAGGCCCGAAGGCATCACGGCCCAGGCATCCTTCGCATGCTCAAAGGCATTCACCAGGCCCAGCGCCCAGGTCACCAGCAACAGCAGGAAGTACACCGTGGGGCGCCCGGCCTTGCGGTCGGCACGCAGCAGGTTGACCAGTGCAAACAACCCCGCCAGCCCGCAGAACAGCAGAGCGCCGGCGATCAGCCAGGCGGCGAAGTTGCTCCATTGGATCTGGTAGGTCTGGTAGTAGGCAATGTCGCTCAGCAGGGCGCCGAGAAACAGCGGGACGGTACCGGCCAGCAAGGTCGCGTGAAGCGGGCCAGGCGTGCAGCGGTAGGTGAGGGTGGTGGGGTCGGTCACGGGCGGCTCCTTATCGTTGAGCGGCCCTGATGAGGCTCATCAGGGCCGCGCTGACTGCGCTTAAGGAAGGAGCGTGCTGCTTGCGCGTTAGTTCACCCGCTATTCGTTTCCAAATATGTTGCGTCAGTTGATGCGTGGATGTTGCTGCACCAGGTTTTCACGCTTGGCTTCCAGCTCGGCGATTTGCGCGTCGATATCTTCGATCTTCTGCTCGATATTGTCTTCGTGCTCCTGCAGCAGCTCCTTGGCTTCCTCGATATCCGACGCCGCCGGTGCCGCGCCGCGCAGGGGTTTGTTGGCGGTTTCCTTCATGGTCAGGGCGGTGAAAAGCCCCAGCACGGCGAACACCATCAGGTAATAGGCCGGCATGTACAGGTTGTTGGTGGTCTCCACCAGCCAGGCCATGGCGGTTGGCGTGAGGCCGGCAATCAGGATCGAGATGTTGAAGGCGCTGGCCAGCGCGCTGTAGCGGATGTGGGTAGGGAACATCGCCGGCAGGGTGGACGCCATCACGCCGATAAAGAAGTTGAGCACCACCGCAATGATCAGCAGCCCCGAGAAAATCAGCCCGAGCTTGCCGCTGTTGATCAGCATGAACGCCGGAATGGCGAGAAAGAACAGCGCGATACTGCCGAACAGAATGAAGGGTTTGCGCCCGATCTTGTCGCTGACAAAGCCAATCATCGGCTGCACGAACAACATGCCGACCATGATCGCGATGATGATCAACACGCCGTGGTTTTCGCTGTAGTGCAGGTTGTGCGACAGGTAGCTCGGCATGTAGGTGAGCAGCATGTAGTACGTGACGTTGGTCACCACCACCACGCCGACACAGGTCATCAGGCTGCGCCAGTGCTTGGTGGCGACTTCCTTGAACGAGACTTTCGGGCCGCCCGCCAGGCCTTCGCGGTCACCTTGTTCGAGTTGCTCCACGTGCTGTTGAAAGGCCGGTGTTTCTTCCAGGGCATGACGCAAGTACAGCCCGATCATGCCCAGCGGCAGGGCGAGGAAGAACGGCAGGCGCCAGCCCCAGGACTGGAAGGCGTCTTCGCCGATTACCGCCGAAATCAGCACCACCACGCCCGCGCCGAGCACGAAGCCGGCGATGGAGCCGAAGTCCAGCCAACTGCCGAGGAAGCCGCGCTTGCGGTCCGGGGCGTATTCGGCGACGAAGATCGAGGCACCGGTGTACTCACCGCCCACCGAGAAGCCCTGGGCCATCTTGGCCAGCAGCAACAGGATCGGCGCCCAGATGCCGATCGAGTCATAGGAGGGGATCAGCCCGATGGCGAAGGTGCTCAGGGACATGATCACGATGGTCGCCGCCAGGACCTTTTGCCGGCCGTATTTGTCCCCCAGCCGGCCAAAGAACAGGCCGCCCAGCGGGCGAATCAGGAACGGCACCGAGAAGGTCGCCAGGGCCGCGATCATCTGTACGCTGGGAGACGCTTCGGGGAAGAACACCTTGCCCAGCACATAGGCGACAAAGCCATACACCCCGAAGTCGAACCACTCCATGGCATTGCCCAGCGCAGCGGCGGTGATCGCCTTGCGCATCTTGGCGTCGTCGACGATGGTGATGTCATCCAATCCAATCGGATTGACGGTTTTCTTGCGTGATTTCATGGGAATACTCAGCCGCAGGTCCATTTCGATGCCACTGTTTTGGTGGCATGCGCTTAATGGGTCAGATACATGCGGACACTGAATAATTCACCACTGGCTGGATTTTTTTGTTAACGGCCCGGCAAGGATTAACTGATCCGCTCGCCCCCCAGGGAATCACGCTGCATCGACTGCAGGTTTTTCTCGATGGTTTCGCAAAGGGCTTCCATCTGGATCTGGTGCTCGCTGTCGCGGAACGGGCTTTGCAAATCGGTGCCGATGCGTTCGATGGCCAGCAGCATGAAGCCCACCACCGTGGACGCCAGCGGGGTGAACCAGCCCAGGGATTCCACCAGGCCCACCGGCACGATCAGGCAGAACAGCGAGATGAACAGCCGTGGGAAATACACGTAAGGGTAGGGCAGCGGCGTATTGGCGATGCGCTCCATGCCGCCCTGGCTGTTGGACAAATCCACCAGGGTCGACTCCAACCGTGCCAGGCGAATGCTGTCCAGGCGCCCGGCCTTGTATTCCTGGGCCAGCAGGGCTGCGGAGCCGTTGATGATGTCGTTGGAAAAGTTATTGGTACTGGTGCTGCGGGCGAACTCGTCGGCCGGCAGGAAGGCGCGGATTTCTTCCGGGCAAGGCTGGCCCCGCAAGTGCGCCGCCAGGCAGTTCACATACGCCACGTGACGGCGCAGCAAGGTCGCCTTTATCGGGTTGACCTCATTGTCCGGGTCATCCAGCAGCGTCAGCACTTGCCGGGCGAAGCTGCGGGAATTGTTGACCATCGCCCCCCATAACGTGCGTGCTTCCCACCAGCGGTTGTAGGCGCTGCTGTTGCGGAAACTGATCAACACCACCAGCGCCGAGCCGAGCAGGGTGAGCGGCATCAGCGGCAGGTTGATCTTGCTGTTGAGGAACAGCATGAAGTCCACGGTGACGGCGATATCCCAGAGCAGCAGCCAGAACAGCGCCCAGCCTACATAGCCCATGGTCTTGATGATCAGGCGGTATTTTTTGATGATGGCAGCTTTCAAACGGAAACCTCGCGGCGAGCGGTAAACATCAATGCCCTAGCTCGGACGGTGTTTACCGGGTAAAGGTTCGCCGGCGGGCCGGGTCTTCAGGCCTGGAATGTCAGGACAAAGCGGTTTTCGCCCTGGGGCTTGCCGTCCGGTGCGGGCTGGTCGGGCACGAAACCGCAGCGGGTGAGGACTTTTTGTGAGCCCACATTCTCGGGGTACACGTACGCCACCAGTTGGGTCAGTGCCCAGCGCGCCTGTGCCTCGCGGATCAGATGGTTCAGCGCCAGGGTTGCCAGCCCTTGCCCGCACGAGCGCTCACCCACGCGGTAGCCGACTTCGGCAGAGCCCTTTGGCGAGTCGATGCTTTTCAGGTTGGCGCGACCGACGATTTCGCCGTTGGCGTCTTCGATCACGAACGGGTGCCATGTGCCGGTGGCCAGGCCTGATAGATAACCGTCAATATGCTCGGCGACGCCCTGCACCGAGTAAAACGATGGGTCGCGCGCCTCGATATGCGACTCGAACCAGTCACGGTTACGGGCTTCGAAGGCCAGCAATGCTTCAGTGTCCGTACTGCTCAGCTCGCGAACGCGAAATGACGTCATTGCTCGAATCTCCAGGGTTGTTCTGTCCATTTAGTCATGTTTTCGTCATAAAGGCGTGTGAAATTTGCCTGCCAAAAATATGAAATCATGGAGTTTTTTCGATGAGGGTAGTCACCTCCGGCTCGTCGTATCTGGACATCGATGCATACGCCTGCTGCATTGCGTATGCCGAGTTGTTGAATCGTCAGGGAATCGAGGCGCGTGCCGTCAGCAGTGCTCCACTGAATGCCAGCATCTCCAGGACCGTGCTCGGCTGGCTATCATCACTGGATGACTACCGGCCCGGGCCCGGCGATGAGTTTGTGATGGTGGATATCTCGGACTTCCACCACTTCGACCCGGTGGTCGTGCTCGATCAGGTGGTGGAGGTGATTGACCATCACCCGGGGTTTGAAACCTATTGGGCGCAGAGGCTGGGAAGTGCCGCAGACATCCGTTTGATCGGTGCAGCAGCGACGCAGGTTTTCCTGCGTTGGGAAGCGGCCGGTTTGTTGCCGCTGATCAGTGAGCACAGTGCCGCGCTGCTGGCCACGGCAATCCTGGACAATACCCTG
This sequence comes from Pseudomonas sp. F9001, assembly GCF_013385435.1. Lineage (NCBI taxonomy): Bacteria > Pseudomonadati > Pseudomonadota > Gammaproteobacteria > Pseudomonadales > Pseudomonadaceae > Pseudomonas > Pseudomonas sp. F9001. The sequence continues at coordinate 41,060 of NZ_JACAPX010000056.1, read as the reverse complement.
AATTTTACCGGGCAGTTGACATCCGCGGCGGATATTCGGGCTTATGAAACCCTCGCGCTGCTGGCCGAACTCGCGGCAGACTGGCCTGAGCGGTATTTCTCCGAGTGCCAGGCCACTATCGAGTCAGACCTTGCAGGCGCGTTGGAGGGTGACCTGAAGTGGCTGAAAGCCGACAGCAACCTGCCGCAGGTTTTTGCGCAGATGACGGTGTGGGATGCCGGTGCGCTGGTCCGAAAGCATCGCTCGACCATCGCTGATTGGCTGGCGGCGCAGGGGGAGGACTGGCTGGTGAATCTCATCAGTATCCGCGAGTGCAAAAGTTATTTCCTGGCTGAGCCCAAGGTCAGCCAGGAAAAACTGAGCCAGTTGCTTTCCATCGACTGGCAGGCCGGGATGGCGGTGCTGGATCGTTCGCTGTTGCGCAAGGAACTGGTAAGGCTGGCGGCCACTGATTGACGGCGCTCACCAAAGTGACGTTCCTCTTTGATGAACCCGCAATACAATGGCCAGGGTATTACCGAAAAGGAACGGCAGTTGAACGAACACACATTGTCCATGCGCCTTGAGCGCGTGGCGACGCACGTCCCCGCCGGGGCGCGCCTGGCGGATATCGGCTCCGACCACGGCTACCTGCCGGTGGCATTGATGCGCCGCGGCGCCATCGTGGCGGCGGTGGCGGGCGAGGTGGCCCTGACGCCGTTTCGCGCAGCCGAGCGCACGGTGCGCGAGAACGAGCTGGAGCGACACATCACCGTACGCCTGGCCAGTGGCCTGGCGGCGATCGAGCCGGGAGACGGGATTAACGCGATCAGCATCTGCGGCATGGGCGGCGAGACCATCCGCGACATCCTCGACAGCGACAAGGCGCGCCTCAACGGCCGGGAGCGCCTGGTGCTGCAGCCCAACGGCGGCGAGCAACCGTTGCGCCAATGGTTGATGGAGAACGGCTACCGCATCGTGTGCGAAGAGCTGCTGCGGGAGAACCGCTTCTTCTACGAAATCATCGTTGCCGAGCACGCCGGGCCTGTGACCTACACCGCCGAAGAACTGTACTTCGGCCCGCTGCAAATGCAGGCCCGCAGCCCGGAATTCCTGCTCAAGTGGCAGCGCATCCTGCGCCACAAACAGCAGACCCTGAGCGACTTCGCCCAGGCGCGGCAAGCGGTGCCCGAGGACAAGGTGCAAGAGGTCGCCCAGCAGGCGCGGTGGATCGCAGAACTGCTGGCGTGAAGGTCAGCCTGCGAGGGTGTTCAGCTCTGCGAGTGCCTCGTCCGAAAGATCCAGCTCGCCCACCGCGATGTTTTCCCGTAGATGGGTGACCGAGGACGTTCCCGGGATCAGCAGGATATTCGGGGAACGGCGCAGCAGCCATGCCAGGGCCAGTTGCATCGGGGTGACGCCGAGGCGCTGTGCGACGTTCGACAACACCGCTGACTGCACTGGCGAGAACCCGCCCAGCGGGAAGAATGGCACATAGGCAATGCCGTCCCGGGCCAATTCGTCGAGCATCGCGTTATCGTGCTGGTGGGCGATGTTGTACAGGTTCTGGACGCACACGAAGCGCACGATTTTTCGCGCCTCGGCGACCTGCGTCGGGGTAACGTTGCTGATGCCGATATGGCGTATCAGGCCCTGTTGTTGCAGCTCGGCAATGGCACTCAGGGGTTCCTCGATCGAGCCTTCGGCAGTGCCCATCACGCCGTGCATGGCCCGCACATTCACCACGTCCAGCACATCCAGGCCCAGGTTGCGCAGGTTGTCGTGCACGGCCTGGGTCAGCTCGGCCTTCGACGAAGCGTTGAACCAGGCGCCATCGTCGCCACGGCGGGCGCCTACCTTGGTGACGATCGTGAGATCGTCTTTATACGGGTGCAGTGCCTCACGAATAATCTGATTGGTGACATGCGGCCCATAGAAGTCGCTGGTGTCGATATGGTTCACGCCGCAAGCGACAGCCTCGCGCAGTACGGCCAGCGCTGCATCACGGTCCTTGGGCGGGCCAAACACGCCTGGGCCGGCCAGTTGCATGGCGCCGTAGCCGATGCGGTTGACGGTGCGATCGCCGAGATTGAATGTGCTGGTGGTCATGGTCGGAGCTCTTGCTTGACGGGAGGAAGCCTATAATATGAAGGATCCTTCAGGTTTAGAATTCGCATTCCATGAGCCCTCTCAAAGCGTCGTTAAAGCCAAGAAAATCAGCGGTCCAGGCCCGGTCGGCGGCGACGGTGGAAGCGCTGCACACGGCAACCCTTCAGGTTTTGACCGCTCAGGGCCTGGTCCGCTGCACCACGACCCGCGTGGCCGAGCGGGCGGGCATGTCGGTGGGCAGTCTCTATCAGTACTATCCGAACCGCGATGCACTGCTTGCTGCGGTATTGGAGAAGCATCTGGTGCAGGTGGCCGAGACCGTCGAGCAGGCGTGCGATCAACACCAGGGCACCACGGTGGCGGAAATGGCATCGGGGTTTGTCACGGCTTTTCTCGCCGTGAAGCTGATGGACCCGACGGCGTCCAAAGCCCTGTATGCCATCGCAGGTGAGCGGGGCGGTGCGGAGCTTGTGGCGCGGATCAACAAGCGGGTGGTGGCCGCGATTGCAGCGATGTTGGCGACGGCGTCGGATGCGCGTTTTGAAGACCCATCCCTTACCGCCGCCATCTCACTCAGCGCGGTGGTGGGACCGGTGCGGGCGTTGCTTGAAGGCAATGCATCTGCGGCCTTTGAAGCCGGCCTGGAACAGCAGGTGACCCGCATGCTGCGAGCTTATCTTCAAACCTATCAGTCACTTACGTAAACCGTGTTCAGGGTATTTTGCAGCGCTGCTTCGCACTAAAGTCACATCCAAGGGTCCATAAGCCCCGCAATCGAACTTTGAAGATTTAACCCATGCACCTACGCAAAATTGCAGTTGGGCTGTCGGCCCTTGTTTTGCTCTCCACCGGGGCGCAAGCCCGTGGCCTGCTGGACCTCATCACACCACCTCAATCCCATACATCCCGCTCGGGCTCCATCAGCCAGGGCGCGGCCCTGGATCTGTATTCAAGCCAACAGAAAAAGCCATCGTTCGACAGTTGCGCCGACCTGTTCCCGGCCGCACAACCGATCAACACGGCCACCGTGCCGGCCACCATGAAACCCCTGGCGCTGTGTTCCGATAATTTCGCGGTGCTGTACTCGCAAACCAGCAAGACCCCGCTGGTGGTGGTCGAACGCCTGAATGCCGGCCAGTTGAAGGATGCCAAAGGCGAAGAACGCACCAACCAGTTCTACCCCGACCCGCGTATTCCCAAAGGCGCGCGCGCCGAGTTGAGCGACTACCGTGGCCAACACCCGGCCGTGGACCGTGGCCATCAATCCCCGGCGGCGGATGCGCCGAGCACCAACGCCATGGCCCAGTCCTTTGCGCTGTCGAACATGGTCCCGCAAGACCCGACCAACAACCGCAAGATCTGGAGCAAGGTCGAGGCGGACGTGCGCAAGTTTGCCAAGCGCGCCGACGGCAATGTGTTCGTGTTCACCGGCCCGTTGTTTGACCCGGGCTACAGCACCATTGGCGACAACAAGGTCTGGGTGCCGACTCGCCTGTTCAAGCTGGTTTACGACGTGTCGTCCAAGCGCGCCTGGGCGTATGTACTGCCCAACGCTGAAACCCGTATCGAGAAGCCGATGGACTACGCGACGTTTGTGAAAACCACCGGGCTCAAGTTGCTCGGGAATTTGCCGGTGACGGGGTCAGTCGGGCGTACTTGAAGGCCTGAAACCGGGTGCGTCACTTGCCCTTTTTCAACGTCTTCAAGCGCAACGTTGCGCGCTGCACAGCGGCCATCTTCTCTGGCCGCTTCATCTTTTTCCATTTGCGAATATCGTCCTTGGTGCGTCCACAACTCACGCACAGCTCACCACTGAGCTGGCAGGTTGAGACGCACGGGTTCTCGATATCTTTAGCCAAGGCTTTACCCCTTTACCGCATACAGTTTGAGCAGGCGCAGGCGCCAATTGCCGCCATGCTGCAGGTGGCATTCTTCCTCGGAGTCGAAGCGCACGTAGCGGTGCGAAGAAGGGCGATCCACCCCGGCATCCTCCAGCGCGGTGGCCGTCAGCTCGCGCATGCGCAGGTCCAGTCCGGTAGAAAGGGCCAGTTCCCGGTTCGCCCTGGTATCGAATACCCAGATGACCAGCAGGCTTTGGGCAAAGGCCTGGTAGTCGACTTCGTGGGTCAGCCAGTCGAAGCCGGTGATTTCGGCTTTCGCGATCTCACAGGCATCGGTCAGGGTCGCGACCAGGCGACGTTCGATGCGTGCGCTGTCGCGTTTGCTTGAAGACATGGGGATTCCTTGAGGAGCGAGGAGGGTGATGATACGCGAGAGATCCACTGTAGGAGCTGTCGAGCTTTAGCGAGGCTGCGATGGCGGACTGGCAGGCGACATCTTTATTGCCTGACAGGACCTCTTCGCAGCCTCGCTGAAGCTCGACAGCTCCCACACTGGATTCGTGTTGCCCTTCAGATATTGATCGTTCCCACGCTCTGCGTGGGAATGCCGCCTCGGACGCTCTGCGTCCAGCTGACGATGCAAGGTTCAAGTCCTGCGCAATGGTGACGCGGAGCGTCACAGGATGTATTCCCACGCAGAGCGTGGGAACGATCAACTGTGCGAGCCTGCGAAGATCAACTGTGGGAGCTGTGTTGCCCATCAGATATTTTTAGGCCGATCCAGCTTGCGCGTCATGGTGTACACCGCCACGCCGGCAGCCAGGATGCCCGAGGCCGCGCCGACCGCCAACGCCCAGCGCGGGCCAAGATGGTCGGCCACCCAGCCCACAATCGGTGCGCCAATCGGTGTGCCGCCCAGGGCCACGCCCACCCGCAGGGCGATTACCCGCCCGCGCATGGAAGGTTCGGTGGTGAGTTGCATCAGGCTGTTGGTGGTGTTGCTGAAGGTCAGCGCGCCCACGCCGATGATCACCAGCGCCCCGGCGAACAACCAATAGTTCGGGGCAATCGCCGCCAGCGTGCAGCCCACCCCGAACACCAGTGCGCCGATCAACAACGCCTTGAAGTGTGGCCGCTCGCGACCGGCTGCGAGCAGCGCCCCGGCAACGGTGCCGATGGCCAGGGTCGACGTCAGCAGGCCATAGCCGCGGGCATCGGCGTGGAACACGGTGACGGCCATGGTCGAGATGAAGATCGGAAAATTCATGCCGAAGGTGCCGATCAAGAACAGCATGATCAGGATCGCCATCAGGTCCGGCCGCGCCCACACATAGCGCAGGCCTTCAGTCAGGCTGCCCTTGGTGCGCAGCGCCCGCAGGCTGGTGTGCAGGCCGGAAACCCGCAGCAGAAACAGCGAGGCCAGCACCGCGAAAAAGCTCGCGCCATTGAGCAGGAACGCCCAGCCGGTGCCCACCGACGCGATGGTCACTCCGGCCACCGCCGGACCAATCATGCGCGCCATGTTGAACGAGGTGGAATTGAGCGCGATGGCATTGGACAGGTCCGCTTCGCCCACCAGCTCCGCCACGAATATCTGCCGCACCGGTGCATCGAAGGCCGAGGCGCAGCCGGACAAAAACGCGAACACATACACGTGCCACAGCTGCACGATGCCGGTCAGGGTAAACACCCCCAGCATCAGCGCCAGCACGCCCATCACGCCCTGGGTGACCATCAGCAGCTTGCGCTTGTCGTAGTGATCGGCGGCGAAGCCGGTCCAGGGCAGCAACAGCAATTGCGGCCCGAACTGCAACGCCATGACGATGCCGACGGCCGACGCGTTATGCGGCGTGAGCTGGGTCAGCACCAGCCAGTCCTGGGCCGTGCGTTGCATCCAGGTGCCGATATTCGACACCAGGGCGCCGGCGGCCCAAATGCGGTAGTTGACGCTGCGCAGCGAGCGGAAAATGCCCATCGAACTCACACCGGCCCTGAGGAATGACCACCGTTGAAGCGCCCGAAATGCTGCGCCAGGAAAACACTCAGGGCCAAGGCCCCGAGCCCGAGGGCGAGCACATCAGCGGTGTTTTTGAGGTCGAAGTCCCCGACCCGGCAGACCAGCACGTAGCCGATCACCAGGTTGAGAAAACCCCAGAGCACATTCAGCGTCGAGGAGGACCGCCCCTGGCCGCGCGGCTTGGCAAACGGCGTCTGGAAGGACTGGCCCATCAAGCCACTGAGGCAATGGGGCAGCGCGTTGGCGAGCAATACGCCGCCGAAGAAATAAGACACCAGCTCATGCCATTGCATCGTCACGCCCCCCTTGTTTCAAGCAAGCCGATGATCTCTTGCGCCGTGCCGGTTTCCCCCAGCTTCGGGAATACCTGGTTCAGGCTGTAGTGATGGGCCTCGGCGTTCGCGTCGGTCATGGCATCGACGGCCAGGGTCACGTTGAAGCCGGCCTCGTAGGCCTGGCGCGCGGTGGACTCCACGCCGGTTCCGGTAGCAACGCCGGTGATCACCACTTGGGTCACGCCGCGTGCTTTGAGTTGCGCCTCAAGATCGGTGCTGGCGAAGGCACCCCAGGTGCGTTTGGTCACCCCAATGTCGCCGGGTTGCTGATCGAGTTCGGGCAGCAGGTCGGCCCATCCCGGTGGAAATACATCGCTGCGCCGTGGCCGCTCGGTGCGCCCGGGGGCGAAGCCTGTGACGTTGACCAGCACCACCGGCATGCCGCGCTCGCGGAACGCGTCGAGCAGTGCACGGGAGCGTTCCACCACGCCGCCGATGGGGTGGATGAACGGGTATTCGGCGATGCCTTTTTGCAAGTCCACGATGATCAGCGCGGTGTTGGGATCCAGCAAGGTGACGGCCATGGGATGTCCTCGAACGGGTAGGGGGCTCAAAAGTCGGCGAGGCGCTCCAGCAGCTTTACCGCTGCCGCGAGTTCAGCTTGTTCTTCGGCAGACAGTTGCTCCTGCAGCGCCCGCAGCAGCCAATCGTCCTTGGCCGCCCGGCTGGCGATCAGGTGCTTACGAAAGCCGGGAGTCAGCTCGATCAGGGTTTGGCGCCCATCGCTGGGGTCGGGTTTGCCCCTGATCGCTTTCATCGTTTCCAGCCCGGCCACGGTGATGCGCATGGACTGCGGCCGCACGCTCTCCGCCCGGGCCAGGGCCGAGACGGTGCTGGGCCCGTCTCGGTCCAGGCGCAGCAGCACCGACTTCTGGGCGGAAGTGAAATCGTTCGGATGGGTTTGTTCCCGCAGCCGGCGTATCAGCTTGCCCAGGGAGATGCGCAGCTCGGCAGCCAGGGCGGCGGATTGGGTTTCGGAGGTGATGGAAGGTTTGTTCATGCCCGGACGTTAGCATGCTTGCAGAAAAACTGTACAGTTTAGCTGTATGAATTTTTTGTCATAAAAGCCCGCGTCAACGGTCCTTTTGCCGAGGCATTTGTGATCCTGGCTGCGCTGGCGTGTGCGACCGGGCAAATCCGGGTGCATTTCTCGGCCATTACCGTCGCCAGCCTGGCCTTCCAGACGGTGGTGTTCTCGTTCCTGAGCCTGCTGGTGTGGTTGCCGGACGAGACGCTGCAGTCATCGTTCATCGTGGGCTCGGTGCTGGTGCTGGTGGGGATTGTGGTGGTGAGTGGGCATGATCTTTTAAGGCTGCGCATGGCCAGCCTCGTCAAGGACTGATACGTTCACCAGGCCGGCCATTCCTGGACGTACTTCCTCCCTGCACAGGCGCTCAACCGTGACACCAGACATTGATGAAGAACGCCGCCAACTCAAGGCGGCCTGCACTGTAGAGATCAATGGGTTTGCAGAGCCCACGCCGGCCCAGTGGTTCCAGGAAATGGCGGACTGGGCACAGGCCAACCATGTGTCCCATGACAACTATGGCAGCGGTGCCTTGATCGAAGGCTTTGAAGCCAAGGTCGCCGAATTGTTGGGCAAGCCCGCGGCAGTGTTCATGCCCAGTGGCGTAATGGCGCAATTGATTGCGCTCAATATCTGGAGCGAGCGACGCCGGCTGCCGCGCTTCGGGATACATGCGTCCTCGCATTTGCAGCTGCACGAAGAGCAGGCGTTCCAGGCCTTGCTGCACTTGCATGGGGTGATGGTGGGCCACCGCTTGCGACCGATCCTGGCCGACGACCTTGCAGCGATTGCCGAGCCACTGAGCTGCCTGGTGGTGGAGCTGCCTGCCCGGGAGATCGGTGGGCAACTGCCTGAATGGCATGAACTGGAGGCCTTGAAGGCGACGGCGGCGGCCTCGAATACACCGCTGCATATGGACGGGGCCCGCCTATGGGAAACCCGCGCCTACTACCAGCGCTCTTACGCCGAAATCGCTGAAGGTTTCTCCTCCGTGTACGTCTCGGCCTACAAGGGCCTCGGCGGTATCGCCGGCTCGCTGCTGGCGGGCGACACCGACTTTATCCAGCAGGCCCGCCTGTGGCGTAAACGGCTGGGCGGCACCTTGATAAAGCAGAGCCCGATGGTGGTCTCCACGGCCATGCGCTTTGACCAACGCCTGGGGATGCTGGAGGCCTGCTATCAGCGCGCCCTGCGCCTGGCGACCTGCCTGCAAGCGATTCCCGGCATTCGCACCCTGCCGCGCACGCCTCAGGTGAATATGCTTCACCTGTATTTCGACGCAGACTGCGCGGCACTGCTCAACGCCCGCGATGAGATTGCCCGCCAGCACGGGTGTTGGCTGTTCACACACCTGCAACCCACCGAGGTGCCGGGATGGTGCAAGACCGAATGCTATGTGGGGGATCGATTGTTGGGCGTGGATGATGCGCGGGTTCTGCAACTGTTCACCGACTTGATGCGGCAAGCGACTCAAGACGACTGACGCTACCCTTTCATTAAATCGCCTGTCGCCGGCTGGCCCCCGGCGGCTGCCCGGTGACGCGCTTGAATGCCCGGCTGAACGCGGCCTGGGAGTTATAGCCAAGGCGCTGCGCCACGGTTTCAATGGGCAGCCGCTCCAGCGTCAGCCACTGGCTGGCCAGGCGCATCCGCAGTTCGGTGGCGTAGCGCAACGGTGGCGTGCCGATCGTGGTTTGAAAGTGTTGGGCGAACACCGAGCGCGAGGTATGACACTGCGCCGCGAGCTCTTCCACCGTCCAGTCGCGCCCAGGCTGTTGATGCAACGCCAGCAGGGCCTTGGCCAGGCGCGGGTCGCGTAGCGCGGCCACCAGGCCGGACGCATTCCCGCAGGCACATTCGACCCAGCCCCGAACAACCATGGCCGCCACCACGTCCGCCAGGCGCGCCAGAATGCCGGCGAAGCCGATGCGGGCGCTGCTGACTTCACGCTCCATGGCCGCCAGGATCGGCATCAGCCCCGGATAACGTTGGCCCTTGGCGTCGATCAGCATCAGGTCCGGCATCAGGCGGCCAAGGCCGTGCAAACTCCCCAGTTCAAACTCCATGCAGCCGCTGAAGAGCAGGGTGCTTTGAGCCACGCCTGCATCGGCGCGGGCATCCACGGCACACACCGCATCGCCGAGGGCTGCGGCGTTGAAGCTGTCGATGTCCTGCACCGGCACCTCCGGGCTGGAGAGCAACTGATGGGCGCCCCCGTGGGAGATGAACACGGCGTTGCCCGGCGTCAGTTCGTACAGCGTGCCGTCCTCGGAACGCAGGGTGACGCCGCCGGCGGCGACAAGGTGGAAGTACGCATGCCCGGGTTTGGCCGCAAAGCCCAGGCCAAACGCCGGCCCGGCCTGGATACGGCGGTACTCGACGCCCCGCAGGCGCATGCCGCGCAACAGCTCGTTGATGAGGTCAGAGGACACGTCGAACGGTTCTGGAGGCATCATTTTCGGGGTTTCGGTAAAGGATTCAAGATTTTGCATCATAGATCATCCTGCCCTGCGTACCTAGACTGGCGGTCGCGATAACTTTTGGAGGGTGACCAGTGATGAGCAGTTGTGTGTGTGACGCCGTAACCGGTGCAGATGTGGCGCCCGCGACACCGGCCTGGATGGCGGTGTTTTCGTTGGCGATGGGCGTGTTCGGATTACTCACGGCGGAGTACCTGCCGGCCAGTTTGTTGACGCCGATGGCGGCCGAACTCGGCGTCTCGGAAGCCTTGGCAGGGCAGGCGGTGACAGTCACGGCGGTGGTGGCGTTGTTCGCCGGGTTGCTGGTACCGGGCCTGACCCGCGGGATCGACCGGCGCGTGGTGCTGTTGTGCTTCAGCGCACTGATGATCTGCTCCAACCTGCTGGTGGCGGTCTCGTCGAGCCTCACGGTGTTGCTGCTGATGCGCGTCCTGCTGGGCATCGCCCTGGGTGGCTTCTGGAGCATGGCGGCGGCGGTGGCGATGCGGCTTGTACCGGCGGCACTGCTGCCGCGTGCTTTGTCGATCATCTTCAGCGGCATCGCGGTGGGCACTGTCGTGGCGGTGCCGCTGGGCAGCTTTTTGGGTGGGCTGTACGGCTGGCGCAGCGCGTTTCTCGCCGCCGCCGCAGTGGGCGGCGTGACCCTGGTGTTCCAGCTGTTCACCCTGCCGCCGCTCGCACCCCGCAGGACCGCCCGCTTGAGGACGGTGCTGGAAGTGCTGCTGCGCCCGGGCATTGCCGTGGGCATGTTGGGGTGCGTGCTGGTACACACCGGGCACTTTGCGCTGTTCACCTATATCCGGCCATTCCTGGAAAGCACCACTGGCGTCGATGCCGAGGGGCTGGCGTTGATGTTGCTGGGGTTTGGCGTTGCGAACTTTGCCGGCACGCTGCTGGCTGGTTGGCTGCTGGTGCGTCTGCCGCGTGGAACATTGGTGCTGATGCCCGCGCTGGTGGGCGTTGCGGCGCTCGCCCTGGCGCTGTTGCCGGCAACCGTGACCGGCCAGGTGTGGTTGTTGATGCTCTGGGGCCTGGCGTTTGGCGGGGTGCCGGTGGCCTGGTCGAACTGGGTGGCGCGGGCAGTGCCTGACCAGGCTGAAAGCGCCGGGGGCATGGTGGTGGCTTCAGTGCAGTCGGCGATTGCCGCCGGTGCGGCGGCAGGCGGCGCGATGTTCAGTTTCAGTGGTATCGGCGGGGTCTTTGTCGCGGCAGGTATCTTGATGCTGTTGGCGGCACTGTTGATTGCGCTGAAGGTGAAGGTTGAAGCGCCTCCACAAGGTGCAGAGGCGGGGCCGGCGTTTCATCTCTGAAACCGTGTTAGAGGCAGGGGGCGAGAATAAACGCATGCGCTTCGCCCCCTTTCAGTTCGCTTGATCAATCCTGCTGGTTTTGGGCTCAGGTCCGACTCCGAGCAATCGTAGATGAACGACCGCCTGCTGATCATTGCCCGGCAACGACCCTCGTATCTCTCTTTACTTCGGTAGCTACGCAAAATAACCTCTGCCTCGCAGGCACCGTCCTGCTCCTTCAGGTTTGGCAAGGCGCTTCACACTCACCAGCACCGCCTGGCAGGTGTCATGGTGCTTGCACGTTGAGGTTCTGCGATGAGCGCAGTCGTTGATCATGGCGTCCGTTTCGGACGAATTGCAGTAACGCTTCCCGTAAAGGACATGGGCAGGGCCCATGATTTTTACACCAGGGTCCTGGGGTTTACGAAAGCCTTCGAAAATGGAAACCCGATCGGCTTCATGATTCTGCAGCGCGACCAGGGCGAGCTGCATTTGACCTTGCAACCCAACCACCCAGCCGCCGCGTTCACGATTGCCCACCTGATGGTGGACGATGTCGACAGGCTGCACGCCGCTTGCGTGCAGCATGGGGCGAGGATCATCAAGCGCCTCAAGGATCAGGATTACGGGTTGCGGGCGTTTGTGTTCGAAGACCCGGACGGGAATCGTATTGATGTAGGTCAGCCGCTCCAACCGAGCAATCAGGGAAGATAATGTTGACGACTACCGATGTTGTTCACACGCTGCGTGCACCGTCAGAGCTTGATTACTACGACACCCGGTCAGCCCCGCTGCCTACTGAAATCACCGCGCTGGATGCCTGGAACATCATGACCGGCGAACCGGGGCCGTTGATGCAGGTGGCTTTCCGAATCAGGGATGCCATTTCCTCGTTGTTTGGTGTGAAGCACATCGGTGGGTTCTCCGGCACCTTGCGCGAGGCTGTGCAGGTCGGCGACCGGCTGGACTTCTTCCTGGTGGAACGCAGCGCGCCCGACATGCTGGTGCTGACCGAGCGTGACCGGCACCTGGATGTGATGATCTGCCTTTCAATCGCTGACCGTGTACTCACGATCACCTCGTCGGTTGTCACCCATAACACCTATGGGCGCCTCTACATGCTGCCAGTGGGGCCAGCGCACAAACTCATTATGAATGCTCACCTGCGACGACTTGAACGAACGCTGCAAGAGACAGCCGCAACGCCCGGCGGGTAGGCACGTTCACCGCCCGCCGGGAGGTGGATCAATTGCCTTTTTCAGCCGCCAAGAAGTACGCAACCAACGCATTGGCGTGACCATGGCCCATGTCGTGTTCAGTCTTGAGCAAGGCCACAAGCTCCATATGCTTCCTGGAACTGGCGGCCTTGAGCAGATCCAGCCAGTGGCTAATGGGTTGCCCATAGTTTTTTTCGATGGAGGGGAAGTACGACGCTGGCCCTTTTGTTTTTGTGTCGTCGGTCATGATGCAAACTCCCTTTTTGCTGAGGTGATAATGCCCGGATAACGTTACCGCTCTGGACTCACCGGGTCCACCGTACGGCCCGTCCCTACACGCCCCCGTTGGCCTCGCCAATCAGAATATCCTCGAAGAACGCCCCGACCGGTTGTGTGGGATGGCAGATCTGTATCTCCAGCACCCAGACCATCTCGCTCGGTACGATCTCGACTTCAGCCAGCTTGTCCTGCCCGAACAGGGCATGGGGGAAGTCGGCGATGCGGTGTCCGGCCAGGTTGCGCTCAAGGCGCCAGCCCTTGGAGAGGGCGCTACCCTCAGCGAAGTCGTACAGCTCGCGCCCGGTCAGCCCGCGGTGCCAGGCATCGCGGGTCTCGTCGAACACTTCATGAAGGGCCTTCGTGCAAGCGTCATGCAATGGGTGCTCGCCGAATACGAAGGTGTCGCCATAGTCGCCTTCATAGCCATCCCACACCGGGCCAAGGTCCACCACGGCGATATCGGTGGGCCGCAGCTTGCGCAGCAGGTCGATGCCTTGGCGGGGTGTGCGGACGGTGTCTTCGCCAAAGCGGATATAGGTGGGATGCCAGGTGTGAGACGCGCCCATGGCCTGCAATGTCTCACTGGCCATTGCGAGGGCTTGCGCCGTGGTCATGCCGACTTTCAATTGATCGGCGATGGCGGCCAGGGCCCTGACCGTTTGCTCGCGGGCGGCGAGCATGCCGTCCAGCGAGTAGCGCGGGCCGACTTTTTCCAGCACCGGGTGCCGCGTGTTGAGCGACTCCGCTGGCGTCAATGCACCGCTGGGGACGAAGGCTTCGGCGACAAAACGATGCGCCTGCGCACCTGCCGCCAGGCAGGCTTCGCGGGCCTGGTTGATCATCGTGCTATTGCCGCAGGCGTAGATTTGGCTCTCGGCCCAGTCATGGGGCTGTGTCAACGCGACCTGCTGTACGCGGGCGTCTGCCGACAAAACCCGATGCCAGAGAAAGCGTGGATGGGCCTGGCTGGCCCGTTCGAGAAACTCGACGTCGTAGAAGTCCGCCGGGGCCGAGTTACCCCAATACAGGGTGACCTCGGCCTGGCGGGCCAGGGCCGTCAGCAACAAGGGCTTGATACCGGCATAACCGGTCCCGGTAGCGAACAGCACAACAGGGCGCTCATCGTCGTGTTGCCAGGTGCAGGCGCCCACGGGGCCTTCGAGTTTCACGGCATCACCCACTTGCAAGGTCGGCAGGATGCGTTCGGAAAACAGGCCGCCGCTGACCTGGCGAATATGAAACACCAACCGGCCTTGGTCCTGCGCGGGTAGATTGGCCACGGAGAAACAGCGGCTGTCGCCATCGTCGAGGCGAAACCTGAGGTACTGGCCGGCCCGGACTTCGAGTGGCTGGGCAGTCAGCAACACCAGCTCGACGATGTCGGCGCTCAACGCGCGTTTGCTGATCACCTGTGCGCTGGCTTCCAGCGCGGGCGTGTCCAGTGACCAGCCGGGGATTTCCAGGCGCATGTCGCTGCAGGCATGGCTCTGGCACAGCAACATCTCGTCAGCCGCGAGCGGATAAGAAGGGGCAGGGGTGTCGGGTGTGCGCAGCTTTTCCCGGTGCTGGCCCGACACCACCTTGACCTTGCACGATCCGCAGGCGCCGCGCCGGCAGGAAAAGGGTACGGCGAGACCGCTGGCCAGCATGGCGTCGAGCAGCAATTGATCGGCAGCTTCGAAGGATTTGCCCGAGGGCAACAATTCAACGACATGGCGGTTTTGCATAAACACCTCGGGGCAATTGAGGCTCGATTGTTGCGGTAGACTAGGACCAGGAGAACCTCCAGTTTTGGATAATTCATATGGTCCAGCTTCGCAAATGGCGCCCGCTGCTCAAACTCGATGGGGAGCAGCCGCAGGCGTCCTACAGAAAGATCGTCGAGGGCCTGGTGAGCGCGATTGTCGAGGGCCGCCTGCGCCCCGGAGCGCTGTTGCCCGGCACGCGGGAGATGGCGCAACTTCTGGACGTCAACCGCAAGACGGTGATCCTTGCCTACGAGGAGGCGGTGACCAAGGGCTGGCTGGTCAGCCTTCAACGTCGCGGTACCTTCGTCAGTTCGCAGCTGGCGACAGGCGCGGTGCCGGCCACCCGCGCCCCGAAGTCGTTTGCCCCGGCATTGCGGGAGGTGCCTGCGTCGGCCTATTTCACCCCGGGCGAACAGGTGACAGCCCTGCAACACCGGCCCGGCGCGCTGTTTTTCGACAATGGCGCCTGTGACCATCGCTTGCTGCCGCAAGCCGTGCTGCACCGCTATTACCGCAATGCCTTGCGCAGCAGCTTTACCACCAACACCGTGCGCCATGGCAGCGAAGGCAGCGGCCAGTACCTGCGCAACGCCCTGGCCGAAATGTTGCGCCACAATCGCGGCCTGACGGTCGGCGCGCCGCAGATTTGCCTGACCCAAGGCGTGCAGATGTCGCTGTACCTGACCGCCAGCGCGTTGCTCAAACCCGGTGATGTGGTGGTGGTCGAACGCCTGAGTTACCCACCGGCCTGGGAGATTTTCCGCCAGTTGGGTGCGCAACTGGTCACCGTGGACCTGGACGACGAAGGTTGCCGGGTCGACCAGCTCGCCGAGCTGTGCCGCCTGCATGACGTACGGATGATGTACGTCACCCCCCATCACCAGTTTCCTACCACCGTCAGCCTGCGTGCCGGACGTCGCCAGCAGCTCCTGGAACTGGCCCGGCTGCATGACTTCTGCATCATCGAGGAAGACTACGACCACGAATACCACTTTGCCGGACGGCCCTATTTGCCTCTGGCCAGTGACAGCGCGCAGCGTCATGTGATCTACATCGGCTCGCTGTCCAAGTCCCTGGGCAGCACCTTCCGTTGCAGCTATATCGTTGCCCCGTCGAACCTCATCGAAGTGCTCGAGCGTACGGCGGCGGTGAGCCTGGGCCAGGGCGATGCCGTGATGCAGCGGATGCTCGCGGACCTGATCAATGATGGCGAATTGAAGAAGCACCTGCGGCGGGTGTCCAGGGAATACCGTCGGCGTCGGGAGACCCTGCTCAGTTGTTTGCTGGAAGCTTTTGGCGAGCAGATCTCTGTGCAGGAACCCGAAGGCGGGCTGGCGCTGTGGGTAAGGTTCGCCGACTCAATCGACGTCGACCGACTGGCTGAAAAAGCGCTGGAGCTGGACCTGGTGGTGCGCAGCGGTCGCCTGTTTTCACCGTTTGATCATCCTGAAAATGCCTTGCGCCTGGGCTTCGCCTCGCTCAATTCGGAGGAGATCCGCGTCGCCACGCAGCGCTTGGCTGAGGCAGCACGGGCGATTGGGCAAGCGGCTAAATAATTACGCCGGCTCAAAGGTGGATGTGTAAGGATATGTTACTTAGCCTTTGCTACTGCCAATAACAGGAACCGACGCTGATGCTCGCTGCCTTCAGACACTACCCGTTTTCGGTCAATCTGCTGCTGTCGTCTGCGTTGTTCCTGACCCTGGGGCGCGCCATTACCCTGCCGTATATGGTGATTTATCTTTCATCCAACTTCACGTTGGGCATCAGCGAAATCGGCCTGGTGGTGGGCGGTGCAATGCTCGTCGGTTCGTTGCTGAGCCTTTACGGCGGCTACCTGACTGACAAAATCTCCAGCTACCGATTGATCCTCAGCTTCACGGGGTTTTTCACCGTCGGCTTCATTGGCATGTGCGTCACGTCGCACCTGTGGCTGTTTTTCCTGTTTCTGGTGTCGTTCAACTTCGCCTATTCAGTGATCGATATCGTGGTCAAGGCCGCGTTTGGCAAACTGCTGCCGGAAGCCGAACGCGGCAAAGTGTTTTCGGTGCGCTACACCCTGATCAACATTGGTTACGCAGTGGGGCCGTTCATTGGCGCCGGGCTCGCGCACATGGATATGAAACTGCCGTTCCTGGTGTCGGCGATCCTGGGCATGGGCTTCTTCCTGACCTATATGGTGTGGGGCGACAGGAGCCTCAGCTCCGCCGACCCGGCCAATGCCCCGGTGTCGTTCGTCGCGGTGGGGCGCATTCTGCTCAAGGACTATCGCCTGGTCTGCTTCACGGTGGGCGGCGCGTTGAGCGCCGTGGCGTTCGGCCAGTTCACCGGCTACATCTCGCAATACCTGGTGACCACAAGCACGCCGGAATTTACCTACCGGGTCATCAGCTCGGTGGTGGCGGTCAATGCGACCGTGGTGATCTGCCTGCAGTACATCGTGGGCAAGCGCATTACCAACGAGCATCTGAATCAATGGCTGACGGCGGGCTTCAGCCTGTTTCTGCTGGGCGTCGTCGGTTTTGCGCTGTCCACCACCGTGCTGCATTGGGCGTTGGCCGTGGCGATATTCACCGTGGGCGAAATCATCGTGTTCCCGGCCGAGTACATGTTTATCGACCGCATCGCACCGGAGCACCTGCGCGGCATGTATTACGGCGCGCAAAACCTGTCCAGCCTCGGCGGTGCGCTGGGGCCGGTGCTGTGCGGGTTTGCCCTGGCAACGCAGTCGGCGCATTTCATGTTCTACATGCTCGCGGCGTTTATCGTGGCGGGCGGGTGCTTCTATCTGATGGGCGCCTCGTATTCCAAACGCTACGACACAGGACGCGGTGATCGTGGGCAATAAGAAAAATAGGGATCATAAAAACGAGAATGAGAGAGTGGCGCCTAACCGAGCAATGGCAGCTAGCGTAGAGGGAGGCAGAAAACCGCCTTCCTGGTCCTCGGAGTACTTGACCGGCAGTACCAAATTGATCTCGAAGAAGTCTGGATTGATCTTCTGTTTAGCCTCACTTAAATGATCGACACCACCCAAGCTATCTAAAAGTTTCGGGATCATTTCATCCAGCCGACAGCCTTCAATAAAATTTACCTCATAGCTGGCGAATGACCGTTTTAGCAACGTCGAGACGCCGTGTTTGGCAGGTTTTCCACGGATTCCAGAGAGGCCAGAAGGAGCTCCAATGATGGACTCTACGTCCTCAAGAGTGAGAGCAAAACCTCGAAAAGTTAATGATGCAGACCTGATTACATGTCTCGACTTCGTCATAGGGTTTCCGCTCAATAGTGAAACGCGTCTGAAATCAGTGTAGAGAAAACTAGGGGGCAGACCACATCTAAAATAATGTTGGTATCACCCCGACTTTACAATTTAGAAGACATGTCCTCATTTGGCGTCTAAAGTGAACCAGCCGCCCGAATATGGGGTGAAGGTTTCCAATTATGGGCTAACATTTGAATTCACTGTTTTGCAGCTGCAGCGGATGGCTCGCATCCAACAGTTGCTTCAGTTCATGCCTTTCTAGCCATGGTCTGCGCCGATGCAACATCCTATGGCAGTTGGAACACACCATGGCTAGATCCTCAACCTGTGTATTCTCCCCGTCCTCGTGTAGCGTGCTAATGGGTTTGATGTGATGCGCCTCAATAAAGTCAGCACCAATCCGACCGTATACACTTTGAAAGTCCATCCCGCAGCACTCGCATATCAGGCGACCATACGTCTTCAAGGCAAGCAGCTTTGCTTGTCGAACAAGTTCCGTATTTCGCTCTCTCAAGAAGTGCAGCGTTTGCTTCATCTTTCCCTCTGGAAAACCATCACGCGTACTGGGTTTGTCTGGGTCAAGTGAGTCCGCTTTTTGCCTACTATTAGCGAGGGAGAACAGTTCGTTAATAAAATCATCAACCTCTTCCGGTCCAGATGGTATGGATATGGCGACGACATCTGACAGAAATGCTTCTATGAAGTATTGCTTTCTCTCCCAGTTCCTACTGTCATGCTTGGTTGGGGAGTATTTCCAACTCAAAACAACTTCGTCCCCTTCGCCTTGGGTCTTATGTATCTCTGCTATGGGGCCAGCTCTAGATTCGGGGAAAATAACAACATAAAAGTTGCCGTTCACTTTCCAATCTATAAGCACTATCCACATCCCAACACTCTGCTGGTTTATGAATAGAAAGGCGCCTTCACACGGCTTGCCATCGGCCCATTGGTGGAAATCAATCAAATCGCCTGAAGCATATGATTGCTCGAGCTTATATCTACTTCTACCTTCTGCGATAAACAAAAGATTAGAAATGCTTTTCGCGATACTTTGATCCATAAATCCGTCCCTGATAGCCAAGTAGATGATGTATTTAGGTCTGCGACCACTCAGGCATAGGTAAAAACAAGCCAACGGGGCGCATTAAATCTACCTCCCTGTAGTTTTCTTAGCTCTCGAGTGTTTAGAACATCGCAAGACTAACCACGGAAAGATTCGCTATCAACCTGGTTCTACATAGCTATGACGACCTGCTGCTCTCGGCCGATCGCTGTCCATCTTTAGAGAATTGGCAACGCCCCATCACTCAGAGGCCTATGCATCCGATGCCGGTAGATCAGGTCATCAAAAAACTGCCCATTAATTTGATAAGCATCGCCCTCACGCCGCTCAAACACGAAACCGCACTTCTCCAGCAGGCGGCAAGAAGCGGCATTACCCTCGGTCACAACAGCTTTCAGCACCTTCAACCCAAGTATGTCGTGGGCATAATCCATAACCCGTCGCAGCGATTCAACACCGTAACCCTTCCCGTGTTGCCCGCTGAGGAACAAGTAGCCGACTTCTGCCGTCGCTTGTTCATCCGGCTCCAGCTTCAATCCCGTGACCCCAACGGCACAACCACTTTGCCGGTCGAACACGACCAGGCACAACCAATGCCTGGAGCCTGGCAACCAGTGCGGTAACCGGGATTCAAATCTCTCGCGGGTTTCGGTTTCGGACGGGGCGTCGCAGACGTACTGGATCACCGTCGGGTCGGTGTGCAACGCGAGGAATAAATCCCAATCGCCGGCTTCCAGTTGCCGCAGGTAAAGCCGCTCGGTGTATAGCTCCATTATTTGACGCCCCCTGTTGATCCTGGCTCAAGCGGTTAAACAAATCGGGTATCTTTAGCCGCCTCAGCCGCAGTCTGCCTCAGGCTCAGCGCATGATCGATAGTTTAGGGAAAAATGGAATGACACTCAGGGTGATGGTGGTCGGTGGCTACGGCAATTTCGGCAGCATCGTTTGCCGGCATTTGGTGGCGGCGCCGGGCATTGAACTGGTGATCTCCGGCCGCGACCCACACAAGTTGCAGCGTAAAGTGGATGAGCTGAAAAGCCAGTCGGGCACCGGCTGCGAAGGCTGGTGCGGCGATGCCATGGGCTCCGGGTTCGCGTCCGTGTTGCGGTCGATGAACATCCAGTTGGTGATCCACACCGGCGGGCCGTTCCAGGGGCAATCCTATGCGGTCGCCCAGAGTTGCATCGACGCGGGCGTGAACTACTGCGACCTGTCCGACTGCCGCACGTTCGTCAATGGCGTGAGCGTGCTGGATGCACAAGCCCGGCAGGCATGCGTGGCGATCCTCAGTGGTTGCAGCTCCGTGCCGACGTTGTCGTCCGCCATCATCGATCAGTACCGCTACCGCTTTACCCGCATCGACGCGATCGAGCACGGCATTTCTTCCTCGGCCAAGATGCCGGGCCTGTCCACCGTCGAAGGCGTGCTGGCTTATGCGGGCAAACCGATCAAGCAACTCCGGCATGGCCAGGTGCATGAAGTGCTGGGCTGGCAGGACCTGACGCTGCGCAAGATGCCTAAGCTCGGCACGCGGGTGTTGGCCAATGTGGACGTGCCCGACATGGACATCTTCGCCAGTCGCTATGGCGCCCACACGTTGAGCTTCAAGGCTGGCGCGGGGCTCAAGCTGGGTGGTGTCGCCAACTACCTGCTGGCCCAGGCGCTGCGCACGGGAATCGTGCGTGACCATGTCGCCTGGGCCGCGCGCCTGCATCGGCTGGGCACCTGGTTCGAGCGCTTTGGCGATGGCAAAAGCGCGATGTACATCGACGTGATGGGCCTCGGCACTGAAGGGCAGCCGCTGTCCCTGGCGGTGCAACTGACGGCCCTGAATGACAAAGGCCCGGAAATTCCCAGCTGCGCCACCGTTGCCCTGGCCCTTAAAATCGCCCAAGGCTACGTGCCTGAACCCGGTGCGCGGCCGTGCGTTGGCGAAATCACCGTCGACGAATACATGGCTGCCATCAACGACCCGGCGAACCTCAGCCTGGCCGTGCATTTCTCTGACGGGCAGGGCTGACCCATGCTCTATCTGGGCCTGAAGTACATTCACATCATCGCGGCGATTTTCCTGTTCGGCTTCGGCATGGGCTCGTACCTGTACCTGATCGCCGCAAGCCGTTCGGCCAACCCGCAAGTGATCGCCCAGGTGGCGCGGATGGTGGTGCAGTTTGATACCTGGATTACCACGCCGGCGGGCTTTATCCAGATCATCACCGGCTTTCTGCTGATCAAGCTAGCCGGGCTGCCGTTGACCACTGAATGGGTGCTGACGTCGCTGATCATCTTCCTGTGCGTGGGCGCGCTTTGGCTGCCGGTGCTGGTGCTGCAGAAGCGTTTGCAGCAGATGGCGCTCAGTGCGGCCGAGACGGGCAGCGCGCTGGATGAGGGATACCGTAGCGTTTACCGGAAATGGTTCTGGATGGGCGTTTTCGGGTTTTCGGGGATGTTTGTGATCGTGCTGATCATGGTGACGAAGATCACGCCGTGGCAGTAGATTGGGCTGTGTTGCTGATAAAAGGAACTGCCAATGAGTGAAACCGAAATCCAATCCACCTCACCGGATGATCACTACCGGGTCGAGGTGACGCCCTGGGAGGCGCGGAATACGCAGTGGGTGTGTTCACCGCGGATTGTGGATACGTGGCAGGGGAGCTGTGTTTTTCAGTTTGAGGACGCTCGTTGGTCGGCGGATCAGTCGGTGTGGCTAAACCCGACCACAGTGGAGCTCAAGTTGCGCAGGTTCCCGGGAGATAAAACAGGGCAGGGCGTGTGTGTGGTGATTGATTGTGCGGGGCTTGTCGCACGTTTGGGCGATGGCAGCGTGGTTGAGTTATCAGTGCTGGAAGCTGCGCTTGACGCCATTGAGCTGAAATAAACCCCCGTTCAGGGCTTGGTATTCCAAGCCACTGCACACAACGCCAACCCCGCCACATTCAGCGACACTGGATTGAACGCCTCCCTGAGCATTGCCGGGCTGAACACCGCCACATCCACCAGCAGCCCCGCCAGCGCCGCCGCAGCCACTGCAATCGGCCAGGCGCTGCGTGGTGAAAGCAGTATCCATAGCGCCAGGACAATTTCCCCAACCCCCGCCAGCGTGGCGAACACCTGCACTTGCTGGATCCCGTGAGCCTGGATCATTGTCCGCTCGCCCCGGCTCAACCACAGCAGCTTCGGCACCAGCCCATGGTAGGCAAACATGAACGCCAGGCTGCCTCGGGCGATCCAGTTGATGCGCACCAAGGTATTCATGGCTGTTCCTTCAAAAAACGCAGCGCATGATCCGGATCCGGCAACAGGCAGGTGTCGTATTTCCCGAAGAGCCGATAGCGATTACGCGCGATGCGATCATAAGCCCAATCCCGAAGGAAGCGCGGGATGGCGCGCAGCACCAGCAATGGGCGCCAGCGGGCAGGCAGTTGCGCAATGATTTCAAACACCGCCTCCGAACGCTCCCAATACTGCCGGTCGCGGATCACGGCGAGGGTGTCGAACTGATCCAGCGGCAACCCGGCCCAGGCCAGTAGCGCCTGACCTTCGGGCGACTGAACGGCCGCCAACCGCACACGTTGGTCGTGGTCGTGGCGAATCAGGAACCTCGCCCAGCCGTTGCACAGCTTGCACACACCGTCGAACAGCACCACGGTTTCGCCGGGCTTGAGGAGTGGTGCGGGAGTAGGCCGGGTGTGGGAGGCGGGCATCAGCGTGGGTCCAGTCGGGCCGGGTTAGCCTGGATCATACCCGCGTTCGGCACGACTCAGTGCAGCCCTCAGCCCCGTCGATGCACTGGTGAGTGGAGCAGGGCCCGTCGTTACAAGCGAAGAGGCTTCGCTCATGGACGCTTGCGCCAGTGCCACGATAGACGCGCCATCCCCATAGGCACGGTCCGCAGCCTTGGCGATGGTCGCGAGATAACCGTGCAGGTCGCCCGCCTTGAACATCGCCCATGCCCCCGGAACCAGTTGCACCTCCACCGACGCCCCGGTGTGCTGGGCCATCTGGTAAAACAAGCGAGCAGTCGGCTCGAGTGTGGTTTCGACAGCGCACAACACCACCACCTTCCCGCCAGCTTGAACCGCCGCGAATGCCAGCGCTTCATCTGCCCGCAAAATCGGCACCGGGGTGTGAGTACCGGCAAGTTCAACCACCGGGCCCAGGGTCGAACAGGTGAGCACCACTGCATCGCAGTGCTGAGCCAGGGCAACCAGCGCCAGCTGCGTTTCCTCGGCTATGCCTGCGGTCAGCTTACCCGCGCATTCGACCGCTGCCAGAAGATCGGCCCGGACTGCATGGTGCAAAACCCGTGACCTGATCCCCAGCGCTGCTGCGGCAGCGTCAAACACGGCAATGTTGCTCTCGGCGGTATGCAGGCAGGTAATACGCATCGCTCGGGTCTCCGGCACTTTTGAACACCCGCCGACTTTAACGCGACAACACCGGCGCTGCGCCTTTTTCCTCCACGCCCACCTCATGCAGCGAAATCCGCGACGTCTCCGGCAACGCCAACCCGCCCGCCAACGCCAGCACCGCCACCGCAATCAGATAAAACGCCGGCGACAGGTTGCTGCCCGTGGTACTGATCAACCACGTCGCCACCAACGGCGCCGTACCGCCAAAGATCGTGTACGCCATGTTGTAGGTAATCGCCGAAGCCGTATACCGAGTGCGTGTCGGAAAGGTCTCCGACAACAACGCCGCCGTCACCACTCCACACAGCACCGCGCCCACCGCCAGCAACATCACCCCTACCACCGATGCCGCGAACGACCCGGAACTGGCCATCAGGAACGACGGGTACACCACCACAATCAACAACACACACGCCGTCATCACCGTGACCCGACGCCCCACCCGATCCGAATACAACCCTGCCAGCGGGCAGATCGCCGCCGCGAAAATCAGCGCAATCAGCGACACCAGCAACGCCACCGCCCGACTCAAGCCACCCGCCACCTGCAGATACGTCGCGAAGTAGGTGGTGAACATATAAAACGACAACGCCGTGAGCGACACAAAAGCGCCCAGGCAACAGATCGCCGCACCATGGTTGCGCAAGGTTTCCCTGAGGGGAGAGTGCGCGACCGCGTGCTCCTGCTTCACCGCCTGGAAGGCCGGCGTCTCATCCAGCTTCCAGCGCAGGTAAAGCCCCACCAGCCCCAGCGGCGCAGCGATAAGGAACGGCAAGCGCCAGCCCCAGCTGCCCATCGCCTCGGCGGACAGCGAAGCCTCCAGTGCGTACGCCACCACGGCCGCCGCAGCGAACGCAGAAAACGTCGACACCGGCACAAAACTGCCATACCAGGCGCGCTTGTCACTGGGCGCGTGCTCCATCAGATAGGCACAGGCCCCGGCGTATTCGCCCCCGGCGGAAAAGCCCTGGGCGCAGCGAATCAACGACAACAGAATCGGTGCCGCTACACCGATGGCGGCATAGGTGGGCAGCAGGCCGATCAGCGTGGTGGCGCCCGCCATCAGCAAAATCGTCATGGCCAGCGTGCGTTTGCGCCCGATCCGGTCGCCGAGCATGCCAAAGAAAATCCCGCCCAGGGGCCGGAAGGCGAAGGCCACCGCGAACACCGCAAAGGTCTTGAGCAACGCTGCGCTGGCGTCACCGCTGGGGAAGAATTGCTGGGCGATGGTGGTGGCGAGAAAGCCGTAGACGGCGAAGTCGAACCACTCCACGAAGTTACCGATACCGGCGGCGATGATCACTCTGCGCAGGGTTTGGGGGCTGACCTGTTCGGTGGATGGGCTCGTCATGGGGGAAGGCCTCGGCGGTGGTAAGGGGATGCTTGATTATCGGGGGCGGGGATTGGGCGGCGGGGCTCAAAAGAGTCGTCCGCGTAGTCAGTAGCGACTGGGTGGGAGTGATGCAGGCAGGATTTGGGCCAGGTAAGGCGGGGAGCTATCCAGGCAGGGGGTGGGTGATTTCTACGCAAGGACCACAACGGAAAAGGGGTCAGACCACGTTTTCACTATCTGCCAGATGTAAAAGACAGTTCGCCGAGAGAAGTTTCGTGTGCCTTGATTCCCGAATGAGGATGAAGAAGACTCCATCAATTATCTGAGGTCGAACCAACGACCGAAGTTGTCGAAGTGGGATTACTTTTGAGCATGGGGCCGCCGATGCAGGGAAAAACGTTCGAGATAGTGCGAATAGATCAAATCCACGAAATTGTTTCGCCAACCATAGAGTCACTTTTACAGCCGTTAGGATTCGAAGTTCAGGGCCCGCTGTCCTGGCTTCGTAGCGTCGATGCTCCCATTCGCCAACTCTTTCGCCTTGAGCAGTGGAAAGGCGGCGCGCTAGCGCCGTCATGGGCTCTGTCACTGGACTTCGTTCCCCATCTTTCCGGCAATGAAATCAAATGGCACAGGACGTCAAAATCAGCACGACCTGATCTGACTTTCGATGTGCGCGATCGAGCGTTTGATATCTCATGCAGCTACGGACCTGATGCCATAGCAACCAGCGCACCCAATATCCTCCGGGCTGCCATTCCAAAAGCTGAATCGTTTTGGGACGAGGCTCGTTCGATAGCCGACCTGCCTGGTGCTTTCGAGCGGGTCAAGCAGCATTTGTCGACGGGTGGCCTGGGTTTCTACAACTACATACAACATCCTCTTGCATACGCGTTTGTATTGGCCATGAACGGCAAGCCCGATACAGCCGAAGAAGAGTTTCAACGCTATTCACAGCGTCTTTCAGAGGCGGCTCGAAAAAAACTCCGCAAGCTATTCATTGATGCAGGCGGTCACCTTGGCTAAGCGAGTACGGCTTTTTCAACAGAATCGGCCAGAAGCGGCCGCTCATGACCGACCGCTTCCGACCCAAAGCAGACGTCGAGGGCGGGCTTCTGAGAATGGTCGCTAAGACGATTTACGTGGAAAAGGTAAGTACTCTTGCCTCTTGAGTATCTGCTATGAACGCATTGACTTGCTCTTGCGGATGTGGGGAAAGCTCTGGGTATTCATCCGCAAGGTATTCGGTGACCGCATCTTCTTCCCAAGGGCCGAGCGAAGTCATGTAGTCAGGGTACTGATTTTGAATTTCTCTCCATGATTGGTAAGGATGCTTGGAGAGCAACATGACTGTTCGGGTGTAGATAATATGAATCTGCACGAATCTAATTCCGTATGTTGACGTCTGGGGCACCGCCAGGCGAGTTTAAATCCTTTTCAAGACTGTCTTCCTGTCAGCAGCTTCTGCCTGAAGAAAAGTGGTTGGCTGGACGTCCTCCTCTGGCCGCTTGCTGCCCCTCACGACAGGCAGAAATCGGCCAAACGCGGACAGCCTCACTGGGACTGGGCTGGTATCCCTGAGGCTCGAAAGCACCTATGAAACTCGGGGCGATTCAGATATACCTTGGTTAGGCGGATCGCGCGCAGTCCGCTCACGACGAGATGCACCAGCACAAGATTAGGTGGCCACAACGCTAGGTACCCGCATAGATTAATTAGCGGAAGGTCAACAAAGTGATTGATCCCTCCACTGATGCCTGTGTCATGCTACGACCGTAGCGTGAATATGGCGATCTCGTCGCTTTTGCGATATCGATTACTTGGCTGTGTTCTACGACACAAAAGGCCGCCATGGCTTCAGCTATCTGCTGCCACGATAGGATTTGAACAGCGTTACGCAATAAATACGTAATCGGCCTGGAGAGTCCAATCTGATTCAGACGTGAATTTTTCATTTTTGAATGTCCGACCACTATAAATGGTACTTCTTGTGCAGAACTCCCTTTATTCCTTCAGTACCGAACCCTACTCACCTCAAGAGCGGTTTGAAGCCTGGAGGGAGGAAGTCAACGCAATCTTCGATATCAACATCGGTGAACTGCAGTCGTCAGCTTTCAACTACCGCCTGCTGACACGTTATCTGGGTTCGTTGCTGATGGGCTGCGGCACTTGGAATGGTACTGGGGAGCCAGTTCACTACAAGGTCAAGCGCACTGCGCAGATGATCCGCCGCGATGGCATGGACCACTACTATATATGTTTGGGACTCTCCCACTCGATCAATGGTTCTGCCGGGCGAACATCACTGGTGGCCGGGTATACGCAGGTATATGTGCTGGACCTAGCACGCGAGCTTGACTGCGTTATCACGGCGGGAGATACGATTATCCTTACTATTCCGCGAGATATGTTGACTAGTCGTTTGGGCAACAAGAACCTTCACGGTCTAGTACTGCAAAGAGGTATGAGTAACCTGCTTGCAGACCATATGCGTGCCTTGCGGCATCGTTTGCCCAGCTTTGACGACGACGACATCCCTCATGTGCAAGAGGCGACGCTTGCTATGGTGTCCGCCGCAATAGCGCCCTCCATGGTCAATCTTGAAAACGCAGAACCTGAGATTGATCGCACACTGCTCACTCGCGCCAGGCATTTGGTCGAACAGCACCTACAAAACCCTGCCCTGTCGCCGGAGTTCATATGCCGGCACTTGGGGGTCTCCAGAGCTCAGCTCTATCGAATATTCACCCAGCATGAGGGAGTTGCTGCATATATCCAGCTTAGGCGATTGAATAAGGCAAGGCTCATAATCCAAAGTGATTACAGAGCGCAGCACAAAATTTCAGGACTAGCGTTCCAGTTTGGCTTTAAAAGTGACGCACACTTCAGCCGTACCTTCAAGAAGGCGTTTGGTTATTCGCCGAAGGATGCCCGGGAATGGGCAGCTGCGAACCCGCCTAAGGAAAATACCAGCTACAGTGCCCGGCAGCCCGGATTTTCGCTGCGCACCATACTGGACCAAATGAAGCAATAGTGAGACACCCAGACAAGTAGTTGAGACGTAGGGACAACAACATTTCCTCCAGGCCTTCAGCGCCGTTTTATAATCAGCTCTCGTTTGAAACCCTGAGTAATGGAGAATGTTATGGGAAAACGAGTGCTCAATCGAAGCCTCATCGGAGCTGTGGCGACTATTATTTTGTTGTCGGGATGTGCGGATGGCGTTAACCATTTGTCGCTTCCAGGAATAGAAGGCAAACCGGGACCGGATATATCATTATTTGACTCGGCCTACGTAAAAAGCCATGTCATCGTTGGTAAAACCACTGCCCAGGAATTGACAGCACTCTACGGTGAGCCGGGAGATCGGTCGATATCTTCAGACGGAGGCGAGCAATGGGACTACCATCCCTCCTCTACGATGAACGAATCCATGCGCAAAGTGTTGGGGCTCGTTGCCAACCGTATGCCTACCTCTGACTACGAAAACGCTTTGAATACGAAGAGCACAGCGATCGATAATATTGCTCCGAAACAGAAAAACACTCGCCTGAGCATCCACCTAAAAAACGGGGTGGTGTCGTATTACTCCCTCTCATGATCTGAATGCTTGCGACCCTATGAGAGCATAAATAACGACTCCACGCCATCAGGGCCTTTAATGCTTCCAACCATATAGCGCAAGAAATCCCTGGCAAAAGTTTCCATGACAAAGAGTTTTTGGATATTCCAAATATCGACTTATTTGTATCTCATGCGACCCATTATGATTATAGGCATGGTGATATTAAAACCATTCAAGAGGCCGCCTCAACACTGTACACCCTTGGTATTCAAGACGAGACATGAGCGCGCACTATATATGGCGACCTCCCCATAACTATATGTCTTTAATGATAATCGCCTTTGCGAGTAAAGGAATATGACAACGCTTTTGCATATTGATGTCAGCAATCGTGGTGATCGATCGTTGAGCCGAAGCCTTTCTGAAGCCTTCGTCCGAGCTTGGATAGAAGTTGACTCTGCTGTTCAAGTGATTGTGCGCGATATCGGTGTTAACCCGCCGCCATTTATTACGGACGCTTGGCTTGGAGCCGTATTCACAGCCCCAAGCCAGCTCACCGTTGATCAGGTAGAGCAGCTTAAGCTTTCCGACATGCTAATCGAGGAAATCGATAGGGCTGACGTGATTGTCATCGGTAGTCCCATGCACAATTACGGCATGCCTGCCGCGCTCAAAGCTTGGTTCGACCAAGTGATTCGTGCAGGCAAAACCTTCACCTTCGACCTGGCTCGAGGTGACTTTCCGGTGCAGCCAATCATGCATGGCAAGACGTTGGTGTTCCTGAGTTCAAGAGGAGAGTTCGGTTTTAACCCCGGCGGAATCCGGGAAAAAATGAATCACTTGGATCCACATGTGAAAACCTGCGCTGATTACCTTGGGGTGGATAAGACATATATCATTAATGTTGAATTCCAAGGATTTGGTGATGCACGTCATACCGCTTCGAAGGACAATGCTTTTAAGACGATTAACAGTTTAGCTGCCGAACTGGTTAAAAACTTTCGGTGACGAGTTAAACCTCAGCAGACTCGATATATCGATAAAAAAACAACCTTAAAAATCTATTTTCACAATCTCAACTTGCGCTTTAATTTTTTAGGCCGCAGACGTATTCCACCCCAATATATTGTCCGACACTTGGTGCGCGCAGCCATAGGAGTGTCAGCCTGTACACCTCAGATCCTGGAGAAACAATGAAAAACTTAAAAGCCGCTCGCATCTTTATCATACTCTCCGGCGGGATATTGCTGTCAGGTTGCGAAATAATGGCAAACGGAGTGCCAACCGTTCCCGACTTGATAGTCAAGAGCCAGCTAGAGGGTTCCAATATAAATGATGCATTCAAAAAATATGGAAAACCTCAGTCAATTACAAAAACGCCTGACGGTCAGTCGATAGCAAAGTGGGATTATATTGATACATGGAATGTGAATACCAGCTCTAACACTCTTGGCCCAGGCCCCGGGGGAGCAGTAGTAGTCACACCAACCTATTCGTCATCAACTCGAAGTTCAGAATGCATAATGGAGCTACAGTTCAACAACCAAAACATTATTACAAGCTTTAAAACATGGAAGAGCGATCGACTCGCATGCAATAATTTTTACTATAAAAACAAGTAGCTTCATACTATTATTTTTCAGAGCCACCAAAGGTTCAGTAGCGTTACAAGCGGGCCGGCAGGCTCATAAAATCTCATTAACCTACGCCCGTATAATGCTGCACAACCCAATAACTCGAGGCCCTTTGAGGTGTTATGTAAGCTCGAGTGAGTTATCGCACGCCCTCCGTCAGCTCTCACTAAAAGTTTACTTATAGCCACGAGATCACATACACCAGAACGATTCAGTAGATGTAGCACTTTTCATGATGTAAGAGACATCGCAGAACTCGGCCTGGTACCAAAATGATCCTCAAAAAGGATTAGCTCAGATCCAGCGAATTTCTCACGGGTTTTCATCGAATTATCCACATTTAGAACCCGTGTAGACCTGCGGCATTCAAGCTCACCCCACTCATCCACTCATCCTCATCGGTCAGGGCAATACGCCTGGTCGTACGACGCAACAACGATGTCGATAGTGCGGCTTCAGAGCCAACAGCAGCCAGAGGGATGAACGGTTCTGGATCGGTTTGCCGACGATGAGTCGAAAGCGGTCACTTTCGAGCGGCTGCTTTTGGCCGAAACCGGCCCTTTAATTCCCATACCGGTCTACCATGGCCCCCCCGGCAGTGGTTCCACGCGCTACCGACCTCAATCTCAAGGTATCGCCCATGACCTTTTCACCCCGCATCACCCCATCCCGCACCTCATCCGAGGTATCCCAATGAGCATCGACCAAATCAGCCTCCCAAAAGGCGTAGGCCCGCAGGCCATCAAACTCCTCGACGCCATCACCGGTGCTGACACCAAAGAAGACCTGAACCGCGCAGGCGGCAAGGCCGAAGGTTTTGTATTGGGTCTGGAAAGCGCCAAGGCCATCAAAAGCCAAATCGCCGAGTCGTTGTATGTGGCATACGACGACGCGGCGAGTAATCGGTTGGGTGAGTTGAAGGGCTAGTCCCGCAGGACCTCGTTGGGCTTCACGCCCGAGGTGTTTCGCGGTCCATCAGTTTGCCGATCAGCAGTACGCTCAATTCGCTCAGTTGGTGTATGGCCAATGCCACGTCGCGGTCTTTGCCGGTCAGTTCGTCGGACAGGTCGAGCAGCAGGGCGCTGACGGAGGTAACGGTTTCATAGCTGTTGGCGATCAGGATTTCGCTGCTGACGCCGGAGGTGACGCTGAAGAGGGCGGTTGCCTCTGGGGCTTTCTCGGCATCAGTGCCGGGATTGAGGTAGTGATCAATGGCGCGCTGGGCAGCCTGGTGGAGTTTTAGATCCGGTTTCTTCGGAGGATTCGGGGTTACTTTGAACATTCACGCAATTCCTGACTTGGGGCTGACCCCATTCGCTACTAAACGAAAAGGGTGGCAGCTGCACGCAGGTTAGTAGACCGGGGAATTACGCAAAGCCGGCGCGCCCGAAGGCGCCCTACGCACAGCCACCATCAAGCACAGACAGGAACGTCTGATTGATGAAGCTCATGCACTAAGCGCAATTCAACTAAGGGCTACTAAACCCGATCACTGAGTTTTCAGCGACCGAGCAACCTTAGAGATGACCAACCAGGTGCACAAGCCGGCGGATTCTGACGTAAGCGTAGGCAATGGAGCAAGGTGCTACGGCCTACGCAAAGTCTCCTTTATCCCGCAAATGCAACCACCAGCCCGTCGGCCTTTACGGTCCATTCACCGTTCAAACCGTGCTCCAGCACTTCGGCTGTGGCCGCGAACAATTGCCAGTCGGACGTTTCCGAAATCTGTATTTCCATAAAGTTTCGCCAAGAGGTACTTGTCGTAGAATGTGACAAAACCTGCGCAGCTTTCAAAGGAATGGCCCCCTGGCAACCCGCGCAACGACCTGCCGTGCCCGTTATGGAAAACCTATGCGCTCTTATCGCCTGTTGTACGTGTTACTGGCCCTGATCCTCAGCGGCTGCAGCATTCCGTATCAAACACCCGAAGCCCGGCAGCAAATCGAGCACGACCTGCAGATTCCCCCCGGTTCGGTGCGGGCCCTGAGCCGGACCAACTGGTGCTACTTGCCCTACGGCTCGGAGAATGGCGGCGATGGCCAGTGCCGTGCCACTCAGGGGCTGGGCGTTCTGGTGGACGATGGCTTGATTCTGAGCACCTATTCCAGTGGTCGTTATCAGCGCTTTATCACGCTGCGTACCCGCGATGTGTTGTGCGTGAAAACCTTCCGCAGCCGTGAAGCCGCCGCGGCGTTTTTCGCGTTCACTCGGGCGGGGGCTGCTCAGATAATTCCGCTGACGGCCGAGGGGCAGTTCAATACGCCGGTGAAAATCCAGTTTCTGGATTACCTGCTCGGTGAGAACCAGCCGGGCGATCTGACCACCGACAAGACCTATGTGCGTGACACCGGCAAAAATGCCTACTCCGTCGGGATCATTCCAGGTACGAAAATTCCGTATGTGTCTGCGGTGGCGGCGACGGAAGTGTTCAATCCCTGTCCGGAAAAGTAGTCGCCGGCAGTAACCCAGCGCGTATGAATCACTATCAAGGAGAGCGACATGGCGGGTGGCGAGATTGGGTGTGGTTCGTTTCAGGGCAGCGACAAGTCGGGATCGGCCTTTGAGGCGGTGCTGGACGCGCTGCCGTTGCAGGCGCGGGACTGGGTCGAGGCGGCCAGGCAGCAACTGGACTCGGCTGACGTTGTGCTGCTGGAGGTTGATCATGCGCAGGGCTTGCTTCCCTTTTTGAAGGACTACCAAACACGCTTGATCGCCGATATCGGGCACGATGATTGGGAGCGGGCCGCGCGGGATGAAGCGGCGTCGTTTGATGATGTGGCTGCCAAGTGGGGCGCGGGCAAGGGCTGGCGACTTTATTGTGTACGGGATCTGGTCCGTGCTTGTGAGCAGTCGGCGGTGGAGCAGCAGCCTGTTTACATCGCGTTCAGCTAGGGCATCTGTGGCGGGGCACGGAGCAAAGAAAAATACACTTTTTGCTGCGTGGGGCGTCCAACCCTGAAACCGCCGTCAAGGCTTTCATCTCCAGGCAGCTGCTCTCAGCTAAGGACCGATCATGGTGACGTTGTTTATTTTTCTTCTGGCCTGCGGTGCTGCTGCGAGCACCGGCATTATCTTCAAACCGGGCGACTGGTACGCCACCCTGGTCAAACCCAGCTTCACCCCTCCCAACTGGCTGTTCCCGGTCGCCTGGACCATCATCTACCTGCTGCTGGCTTGGGCTGGCTATCGCTTGACCCTGATTCCCGGCAGCGAAATCGTGCTGGCTCTATGGGCCGCACAGATCGCACTCAACACCCTGTGGACGCCCGTGTTCTTCGGTGCCCACCGGATTTTCGCCGGGATGGTGATCATCACGCTGCTGTGGCTGGTAGTGGCCGCCATGGTGCTGCTGACGGTGCGGCTGGATTTGATCACCGGGCTGATCCTGTTCCCGTACCTGGTGTGGCTCAGCGTTGCGGCTGCGTTGAATTTCTCCATCCTGCGCAATAACCGCTGAGCCTGGCGGCGTGGGCAGAGAGCGGAAACATCATTGCCATGATGCCCACGCACACTGGCCAAGGTGAACATCTCTTTTAGAGATAGAGGGAATATCGAATTGGGAACTCACACGCTGTGGCCTGCTGAAGAACATGAACTGGCGCAAATGCAGCGCTTTAACCAGAAGCTCGCCTGGATGCCGCGCTTTCGCATCCGCAACCGCGTGACGCCCCGGGTGATCCAGGCGCTGTTGCGCTCCAGTCAGATGGTGGCCGGCAACAAGTTGCTCAAGCATGGCCTGCAGGCTGAAAGCCGGCGGGTGGGCTCGGTGCCGGTGCGCATCATCCGGCCGAAGGGCAAGGCCAGGGGCGTGGTGCTGGATATCCATGGCGGCGGCTGGGTGATCGGCAATGCGCAGATGAATGACGACCTCAACGTGGCCATGGTGAATGCGTGCGAGGTGGCGGTGGTGTCGGTGGATTACCGGCTGGCGGTGAATACACCGGTCGAAGGGATTCTGGAAGACTGTCTGGCCACGGCGCGCTGGTTGCTCGGGGACTGTGAGGAGTTCGCCGGCCTGCCGGTGATCGTTGTCGGCGAGTCTGCCGGGGGGCACCTGGCGGCGGCCACGCTGCTGGCGCTGAAGCAATCGCCCGAATTGCTGGCGCGGGTGAGCGGGGCGGTGCTGTATTACGGCGTCTACGATTTGACCGGTACGCCGAGCGTGCGCACGGCAGGACGCGAAACGCTGCTGCTGGACGGGCCGGGCATGGTGGAGGCGCTGCGTTTGCTGACGCCGGGCCTGAGTGACGAGCAGCGCCGGCAGCCGCCGTTGTCACCGTTGTATGGCGACCTTGCCGGGCTGCCGCCAGCGCTGATGTTTGTGGGGGAGCTGGACCCGTTGCTGGACGACACGCTGCAGATGGCCGAGCGATGGGCGGGGTCCGAAGTGTTTTTGTTACCGCAGGCGGCTCATGGGTTTATTCATTTTCCGACGGCGATGTCGGGCCGCGTGCTGGCTTACAGTCGCGAGTGGATAACGGGTCGTTTACGCTCGGTTGGTTGATATTGGATTTTTACAACAAGGCCACATGGAAAGATGAAAATAAGAAAGTCGTTCATCGCGTCGCTGGGGATTTTATCGCTGGTTCAAACGTCACTGTCCTTTGCGGACAACGCTAACGGTAAAAACATTTATCTGCAGCGCTGCGCCATGTGCCACGGCGCGGATATCAAAGGCACGGGACCCTTGGCGAATAAAAGCAATCCGCCTACGCCTGACCTGACAACGGCTACTTTCAAAAAACGCTTGAGTGATTATCCGGGCGTTATCGTGTCGTCCGTCATTCTTCGTCCAAATGGCGACCTGATTCCCAGAACGTTGCGGGAGAACGGTGTGAAGTTGTCACCGTTCACCTGGAAAGTTCAGGACTTCCGCGACTTGAATCAGTACATGAGCGGAGTGATTTCAAAAAGCCGATGATGCTGCTCGTTCCCACGCTCTGCGTGGGAATGCATACCGTGACGCTCCGCGTCACCAACAGCGGGACGCAGAGCGTCCCTGGCGGCATTCCCACGCGGAGCGTGGGAACGATCAGTCAGCAACCGCTCAACGCTACCTGCGGACGCTCACCTGCAAAGAAGAACGGCCGCAACCGCACGCCCACGCTATTGCCGATAAACGCCGCCACCAACCACACCCAGCCATGCAGGCTACCCGAGGCAATCCCGCTGAAGTACGCGCCGATGTTGCAGCCGTACGCCAGTCGCGAGCCGTAACCCAGCAGCAACCCACCGATCACCGCGGCGAACAGCGAGCGTGCCGGAATCTTCAGGCTTGGAGCGAAACGCCCGGCCAATCCCGCAGCCAACAGCGCACCGAGGATGATGCCGACGTCCATCACGCTGGTGACGTCTTCCCACACCGGCGCCGCCAGGGCCTTGGCATTGCCCGGCATTTGCCAGAACGCCCAGCTGCCTACGTCTACGCCCAACCCGCCGGCAACCTTGGCGCCCCACAGGGCGAACGCCGAAGTGATACCCCATGGCCGCCCGGCCAGTGCCAGGGTGGCGTAGTTGAGCAGGGCCAGGCCAATTGCGCCCCACACCAATGGCCATGGCCCGCGCAGGAAGCGGCGCAGGCCCTGGTGTTCGCTGGTGACGCCGGCTTCGAGTTGCCCGTGACGACCTTTTTCCAGGCGCACGGTGACTGCCGCGATGATGCCAAATACGGCCAGGCTCAGCAGCAAGGCCGGCACCACGCCGAAGCTTTTGACGATGGAAACCGCCGGGAACGAAGGCAGCGAGAACCACCAGTCGACGTGGTGAGTCGCAATCAACGAACCACAGATAAAGAAGAACAGCGTCACCAGCATGCGCGCGTTACCACCGCCCACAGTGAACAGGGTGCCGGACGCACAACCGCCGCCCAGCTGCATGCCGATGCCGAAAATGAATGCCCCGAACACCACCGAAACCCCGGCCGGTGCCACCAGCCCGACCACGGGCTGGCCGAACAGGGTGCCGGCCCCCAGCGCGGGGAAGAACAGCACCACGGCAATCGCCAGCATCACCATCTGCGCACGCAAGCCCGCGCCACGCCGGTCGGTGATGAACACTCGCCAGGCCGAGGTAAAGCCGAAGGCAGCGTGGTACAGCGTCAGGCCCAGTGCGGCGCCGACCACCAGCAACAGCACCTGGCGCGAGCCGACGCTGTTTTGCAGGAAGACGGCGCCGAACAGCAGGATGGCAAACGCCAGCAATGGCGCGACCGGCTTGCGCGCTGGGGTTGTGGACAGGGAAAGGCTCATCGGGAATCTCGGGTGATGTGGGTTAAGGGCGAGGTGGCGAAGTATAAACCTCGTGCTCCGCCACTGGCGCCTTGAAAAGCAACGCCAGCGCCACGATCACCGACAGCGCCACGGCCACTGCGCCCGCCAGGTACACCGATGCCACTCCGGCCATGCCGGCCAAGGCGCCGATCAGCGGGGTGCTGACCCCCAGCGAAATATCCAGGAACGCCACATACGCACCCATCGCCAGGCTGCGGGATTGGGGCGGCGCGCGCTTTATCGCCTCCACCCCAAAGCCGGGAAACGCCAGGGAGTAGCCGAAACCGGTCAGCGCCGCGCCCAGGTAGGCGGTCAAGGCGCTGTCTGCGCCCCAGATCAACAGCTGCCCGGCGGCTTCGATTATCACGCACACCAGCGCGACCTTGGCACCACCGATCTTGTCGGGCAGGTGCCCGAAGAAAATCCGCGCGCCGATAAACGCCAGACCAAAGGAGGTAAACGCCAATGACGCATTGCCCCAGGCCTTGGTGGCAAACAGCAGCGCGATAAACGCGGTAATCACGCCAAACCCGACGCTTGCAAAAGCCAGGCCCAACCCCGGTACCCACACCGAGCGCAGCACCTTGAAAAACGAGGTGCGCCGCTGGCTGGTGGGCGCAACGCCTTGCGCTCCGGCGACGATGGCCAGTGCCAGCAGCGGAATCACCATGGTCCCGACGGCGATCCCGCTGAAACCCCACTGGCTATTCACCGCCACCCCGAGGGGCGCGCCCAGGGCAAACGCGGCGTAGATTGCGATGCCGATCCAGGCCATGACCTTGCCGGTATTTTGCGGCCCCACCAACCCGACACCCCAGCCCATCGAGCCGGTCACGATCAGGCTTTCCCCCAGCGCCAGCACCACGCGCCCGGCGAGCAACACCCACACCGAGACCACCGGCGACGCCACAAACGCCAGGGACGCGAGGTAGATCAAGCCGGAGCTGGCCGCCACCAGCATGCCCACGAGCATGGCGCGCTTGGGGCCGCGCATATCGGCAAAATTGCCGGCCCAGGACCGCGACAACAATGCCCCGGCAAACTGCGCACCGATCACCACGCCCACCACCAGCGTGTCCATGCCCAAGGTGTTGTGCAGGTGCAGCGGCAGCACCGGCAGTTGCATGCCGATGATCAGGAACCCGACAAACACCGCCAGGGTGATGGGCAGTAATTTCAGTACCACAGGGCTTACCAATCCAGACATGAGTTGAATCCTCTGACGGGCATCAGCCCAGGCGAACGGAAAGCTCGACGTCGTCACCGATCGGCACCGACAGGTAGCCGTTTGCTGGCGAACGCACCCGGGCCAGGTAGTCGGGGCAGTAGTCGGTGTTGTCGGCGATGATCAGCGCGCCGGGCTTGAGGCGGCTTTCCACCAGGTTCAACACGTCGCCATACAGCGCCTTGGCGCCGTCGAGCAGCAGCAGGTCGACGCTGTCGGGCAGGCCGGTGGCCAGGGTAACCAGGGCATCGCCTTGGCGGATCTCCACGAGGTCGCTCACGCCGCCTTGTTCCAGGTGTTGCCGGGCGAGGGCGATCTTCGAGGGCTCGAACTCGCTGCTGATCAGCGCGCCGCCGCCGTTGTCCCGCAGGGCGGCCGCCAGGTGCAGGGTGGACAGGCCGAACGAAGTACCGAACTCGACGATGGCCTGCGCTTTGCTGCTGCGTGCGAGCATGTACAGCAGGGTGCCGGTGTCGCGGGAGACGGGCAACCACAGGTCTTTCAGCATTCCGTAGAGTGCCAGGTAGTCGGTCTTGCTGCGCATCAGGCGGTCGCGTTCTTCGTGGGTCACTGTGTTGATGATGGGGCTGGTGGCGGCATCGGCCTGTGTGTACAGCCGTTCAATCAGGGCCGCCATCGGGGCCGAGGTAAGCGTATTCATGGGGGTGTCCTGCTGCAGGTTGAGCGCCGTGAGGCGCCGGGCTAGTATGCGAATGATTCGTCGCATTTAAAGTATGCGAACAATTCGTCACATTCGCTATTCGCATTCCAACGGCAGCAGGAAGGCCCCATGACCGACCGCCAGACCTCGCAGATTTCCTCACGTAAAGAGCCCAAACAGGCGCGATCCACCGGGTTGGTGACGGCCATTCTCGAAGCGGCTATTCAGGTTTTGGCCAAGGAAGGCGCCAGCCGTTTCACCACCGCACGGGTCGCGGAAAAGGCCGGTGTCAGCGTGGGGTCGGTGTACCAGTACTTTCCCAACAAGGCGGCCATCCTGTTTCGGCTGCAGACGGATGAGTGGCAGCAAACCTCGCAGATGCTCAGCCGCATTCTGCAGGACGTAAGCCAGCCGGCCCTTGAGCGGTTGCGGGCGTTGGTGCATGCGTTTATTCGTTCGGAATGTGAGGAGGCGCAGATGCGGGTCGCCCTGAGCGACGCCGCGCCGCTGTACCGTGATGCGCCCGAAGCCCATGAGGTTCGCGCAGAAGGGCAACAGATTTTCCAGGCGTTCATGCTGGAGCTGCTGCCGCAGGTGCCTGAAGTCACCCGCGCTTTGGCTTGCGATTTGATCGCCACCACCTTCAGTTCGGTGGCAAAGGAATTCTCGGGAAGCCCGCGCACCGAGGCGCAAATAACCGCCTATGCGGACGCCATGGCGGATATGTTCGGTGCCTACGTGACGGTGCTGAACCAGACAGCACGATGACCCGCAGGGCGGGCCATCGTTTGCAGCGCTTGCCTTAGCGGCGGTTCAGCCACACGGTCTGCGCGTTGCAGAATTCCCGCACACCGAAGTGCGACAACTCCCGCCCGAAGCCGCTCTTTTTCACACCACCAAACGAGACCCGGGGATCGGACACGCTGTAGGCGTTGATAAAGATCCCGCCGGTTTCCAGTTGGTTGGCGATGCTGCGTGCCTTCTCTGGGTCGGTGGTGAACACACTGGCGGTCAGGCCGAACTCACTGTCGTTGGCGAGGGCCACGGCGTGCTCCGCATCGCGGGCGGTGATGATGGAGGCGACCGGGCCGAACAGTTCCTGTTTGAACGAGGTCATCTGGTTGGTGACGTTGGCCAGCACGGTGGGGGCGTAGTAGTTGCCCGCGCCTTCGACTTTGCTGCCGCCCAGCAGCAGGGTGGCGCCTTCGGCCAGGGTGGCCTGGACCTGGCCGTCGAGTTCGTCCCGCAGGTCGAAGCGGGCCATCGGGCCGATGTAGGTTTCGCTGGCGGTCGGGTCGCCCATCACCAGGTTGCGGCTGGCTTCGAGGAATTTGGCGGTGAAGGCTTCCACTACGCCTTCTTCGATGATCAGGCGCTTGGCGGCGGCGCACACCTGGCCGGAGTTCTGGAAACGGCCAATCAGGGCGGCTTGCACGGCTTCGTCGAGGTTGGCGTCGTTGAGCACGATGAACGGGTCGGAACCGCCCAGCTCCAGTACGCATTTTTTCAGCGCGGCCCCGGCCTGGGAACCGATGGCCATGCCGGCGCGCACGCTGCCGGTGAGGGTCACGGCGGCGATGCGCGGGTCGGCGATGGCTTTGGATACGCCGTCCTGGGTGACATTGATCACTTCGAACAGGCCATCGGCGAAGCCGGCGCGCTGGAAGGCTTGTTTCATCAGGTACGCGCTGCCCATCACGTTAGGCGCGTGCTTGAGCACGTAGGTGTTGCCGCTGAGCATGGTTGGCACCGCGCCGCGCAGCACTTGCCACACCGGGAAGTTCCACGGCATTACAGCGAGGATCGGGCCCAGCGGGCGGTATTCGATCTGGGCAGTGCCGTTGTCCACCAGGGTGGCTTCCGGGGCCAGCATGGCTGGGCCGTGGGCGGCGTACCACTCGGCGAGTTGCGCGCATTTTTCGATTTCGCCACGGGCCTGGGCGATGGGTTTACCCATTTCCAGGGTGATCATCTGGGCCATTTCTTCGGCCTGGTCGCGCAGGGTGCTGGCCAGGGCCAGCAGCAATTCGGCGCGCTGGGCGACGGGGGTATTGCGCCCGTTGCGGAAGGCGTTGATCGAGCGGGTGAGGGCGGCATCCAGCTGCGCCTCGGTTTCGTACGGGTAGCTGGCGACCGTTTCACCGTTGGCGGGGTTGATCGACAACGCGTGGGTCTGGGAGGAAATGGAGTTCATGGCACCGTCCTGCGCAGTGAATGGGATGGAGGCCAGCGTACGGGGCTGTATCTTTTTCGGAAACTGAATAATATTAAGCAATACGTTCACGTTTGGAGAATGACTTGGATCTGGTCCAGCTGGAAATTTTCAAAGCCGTTGCCGAGCAAGGCAGCATCAGCGCCGCCGCGCAGCTGATCCATCGGGTGCCGTCGAACCTGACCACGCGGATCAAGCAATTGGAGCAGGACCTGGGCGTGGACCTTTTTATTCGCGAGAAGAGCCGGCTGCGGTTATCGCCGGCCGGGTGGAATTTTCTCGGCTATGCGCGGCGCATTCTTGACCTGGTGCAAGAGGCCCGGGCGACGGTGGCGGGGGAGGAGCCCCAGGGCGCGTTTGCGTTGGGCTCGCTGGAGAGTACGGCGGCGGTGCGCATCCCGGCATTGCTCGCGGCGTATAACCAGAAGCACGCCAAGGTCGAGCTGGACCTGACCACCGGGCCGTCCGGGACCATGATCGAGGGTGTGTTGTCGGGGCGGCTGGCAGCGGCGTTTGTCGATGGGCCGGTGTTGCACGCGACGCTGGAGGGCGTGGCGGTGTTCGAGGAGGAGATGGTGGTGATTGCGCCGTTGCATCACGCGCCGATCACCCGGGGGCGGGATGTGAGCGGGGAGAGCATCTACACGTTTCGTTCGAACTGTTCGTACCGGCATCACTTCGAGCGCTGGTTTTCACAGGATGGCGCGGTGCCGGGGAAGATCTTCGAGATGGAGTCGTACCACGGGATGCTCGCCTGTGTGAGTGCCGGTG
The DNA here is from genome assembly GCF_013385435.1 of Pseudomonas sp. F9001. NCBI lineage: Bacteria > Pseudomonadati > Pseudomonadota > Gammaproteobacteria > Pseudomonadales > Pseudomonadaceae > Pseudomonas > Pseudomonas sp. F9001. The sequence goes on along the minus strand of NZ_JACAPX010000056.1, from coordinate 329 downwards.
CCGGGTTGGCGCTGATGCCGCGGAGCATGCTGGAGAGCATGCCGGGGTTTACGGCGGTGAGTGTGTGGCCGCTGACCGATACGTTCCGGATTCTGAATACCTGGCTGATCTGGCGCCGGGGTACGGTGTCGCAGAGTCTGAACAGTTTTGTGCAGTTGCTGGAAGAGCGTGGCCTGGCCCTGGCATCGTAGCCGTAGCAGCTGTCGAGCCCCGGCGAGGCTGCGATGGCGTCGGCACAGTCGACATTTATGGTGCCTGACCCACCGCTATCGCGGCCTCGCTGAAGCTCGACGGCTCCCACATTTGGTCTTTGTCAGCCGCCAAATTGC
>NZ_JACAPX010000055.1:0-8170 GCF_013385435.1 Pseudomonas sp. F9001 | reverse complement strand
AAATCAAAAACCAGAGCGAAAGCAGAGCTGCTTTTCTGTAGGAGCTGGCTTGCCGGCGATGCAGACACCTCGGTACATCAGACACACCGAGGCGATGCCATCGCCGGCAAGCCAGCTCCTACAGTGCACCGTGCCCGCTTTAGCTTTTGATTTCGCTTCTAAACACTCAAGCCGGAGTTAGGGCACTCCTCGCCTAGGCGAGGAGCCGAGTGGTGGGGCAAGAGCGTTTTGCTTACTTTTGACTGGGCCGGCATTCCGGCTGTTCAAAAGTGAGCCGCTGTAAGAGCGGAACCGATACAAGCCATCACCCAAATAATGGATATACACACCGCCCGTCACAGCTCCAGCCGAACCTGCGCACACAACCCCCCGCCGTCCCGGTTGCTCAGGGTCAACTCCCCGCCAATCGCCACCGCCAGTTGCTGCGCAATCGCCAACCCCAACCCAGTACCCCCAGTGCCGCGATTACGCGAACTCTCGACCCGGTAAAACGGCTGCATCACCTGCACCAGTTCATCCTCTGCAATCCCCGGCCCCCGGTCCAGCACCTTGATCGAAAGCTCACCCGCCGCCGTCGACCCCACCTCCAACTGCGCCTCCCCGGCAAATTTCAGCGCGTTGTCCACCAGGTTCACCAACACCCGACGCAACGCATGGGGCCGCGTATCCAAAACCACCGCGCTTTTACCGGTCAAACTCACTTGCTTGTTCATATCCTGGTAATCAAACACCAGGCTGTCGAGAAACGCATCCAGGTCGATCCGGCAACTGGCCTCGGTGGACCCATGCACACTGCGGGCATACGCCACACCCTCGCGCACCAGATGCTCCATTTCCCCCAGGTCACTCCAGAGCTTTTCCCGGTCCACCGAGTCCTCCATGAACTCGGCACGCAATTTCATGCGGGTAATCGGCGTCTGCAAGTCATGGGAGATCGCCGCCAGAATCTGCATGCGCTCCTTGAGGTACTCGGCAATCCGCTTCTGCATTTCGTTGAACGCCGCCGCCGCATGCGCCACCTCGGTGGGGCCGGTTTCGTCCAGCGGCGTCGGGCGGGCATTCGGGTCGAGGGTTTCCACTGCCCGTGCCAGGCGTGTCAGCGGGCGGATGGCGATGCGCACGGCGATCCAGGTGCACACCAGCAACACCACCAGTTGCAGCACCAGTACCACCGGCAGCCAGAACGCAAACGGGATCGGCTTGGGATAGACATCAATCGTGACCGGGCTGCCATCGGCCAGGGTCAGGTGCGCCTGGAAGTGTTTTTGCAGGCCCGGGATGTCGCGAAACGTCAGTGGGTAATGCTCGCCCAACGCATCGGAAATCGACGTCGCGGCCATGGGCACGTTGTCGCTGGCCATCGGCTCGCCGGGTTCGCCGGCATTCAGCAGGTAGCGGTAGGCGTTGCGGTCGAGCCGCGGCAGCCAGCTGGCACGCTCGGCGGCGGGCAGGCGGTCGAGGATCGCGATCGACGTCGATACGTCGTTTTCCAGGTTGCCCAGCATTACGCTGCGGGCACTCATGTAGCGCTCATAGAACTGCGCACTGAACGACAGGGCGTTGGCGCACAGCAGGCTGACGATGAAAATTACCGTCAGTTGCGCCGCGAGGGTGCGCGGCCAGCGGAACGTGAGGGTCATGCCGGGTCCCCAAGGATTTCCACGGCCAGGGAGAACACATAGCCTTCGCTGCGCACGGTCTTGATGTAGGCCGGTTCGCGGGCGTCGTCCAAAAGGCGCTGGCGCAGGCGGCTGACCAGCAGGTCGATGGAGCGGTCGAACAGGTCCGCGTCCCGGCCCTGTGTCAGGTTCAGCAACTGGTCACGGTTGAGCACCCGTTGCGGATGGTCGAGGAAGACGCGCAGCAAACGGTATTCGGCACCGCTCAAGGCCACCAGGGTGTTGTCTTCGTCCAGCAGATGGCGGGCGGTGGTGTCCAGGCGCCAGCGGCCAAAGCGGATCAGCCGGCCGCTTTCGGTCACCACCAGGTTTGGCGGCAGCATCCGTGTGCGCCGCAGCACGGCGTTGATGCGGGCCAGCAGTTCACGGGCGGCGAAGGGCTTGACCAGGTAATCGTCGGCGCCCATTTCCAGGCCGATGATGCGGTCGGTTTCATCGTTGCGCGCGGTGAGCATCAGGATCGGCGTGGCCTTGTGCTTGCCCACCCGCAGTTCGCGGCACAGCTGCAAGCCGTCGTCGCCGGGCATCATGATGTCCAGCACGATCAGGTCCACGGGCGTGGTGTCGAGGAAGCTGCGCATCTGCCGGCCGTCAGCCACCACGGTGGTGCGCAGGCCGTTCTTTTTCAGGTAGTTGCCCACCAGTTCGCGGATCTCCCGATCGTCATCGACAATCAGAATGTGATCGACGTGATCCATGCTGCCTTCCTCGTTGATTAGTCATTGATGCGCAGTCTAGCCACTGGCGGCGGGCTTGCCTTGTGCCCTTTGTATTGCAGTGTATCTGGCGGTGACGAGATACACATCGACGCAAAAATCCGGGCCTGGCCGACACAATCCGGATACCTCGCAAGGTTCAAATGAGCCCATCGAGGTAATCCGCCTCGGCCCACTTGAACCCCCGGGGAACCACCCATGACTATCAAAGCTGCCTATGCCAGTTGCCTGTTTGCCTTACTCACTGGCCTGAGTGTTGCCGCCCATGCCGAAACCACCGCCAGCCAGCCGGATATCCACCAGGTGCTGTCGATCTCCGAAGAGTCCGGTGGCGCGCTGTGCGGCATCGTCAACTCGAAACTGACCTACCTCGATTCCGAGGGCCAGCGCCACGTCCTCGACTACCGCAAATTTTCCAGCAATTGCCTTGAAGGCAGCTGAGGAGACCGGCCATGACCCCACTCAACAGCTTTCTCAGTGCCCTGGCGTTTTCCATGGCGGGTGTGGCGGCGGATGTGAACGCCGCTACCGCGAAAAAACTCACCGGCAGTGAAACCTGCTTCCAGAACACGCCGCTGGCGCAAAACGGCGCGGCTCGCAAACGCGCCGAAACACCCCCGGCCACGAGGTGACACCCATGAACTTCATCCGATACCTGCGCCGCTCAAAAGGCCTGCTGCTGTTGGCACTGGTGGTTGCCTTGGTCGGCGTGCCCAAGGCGGTGAACTACCTGATCAACAACGTCGATGCCGAAAGTTTCAGCCAGTCCGATGAGCGCATGCCGTCCCTCGACGGCGCGGTGGCCTGGCTCAACTCGCCGCCGCTGACGGCCGAGGGCCTGAAGGGCAAGGTGGTGCTGGTGGATTTCTGGACCTACGACTGCGTCAACTGCCAGCGCAGCCTGCCGTACGTCAATCAGTGGGCGAAGAAGTACGCCAGGGACGGGTTGGTGGTGATCGGTGTGCACACGCCGGAAAACGCCTATGAGAAAGTCCTGGATAACGTACGCAGCCAGGTCAAGAAGCTGGACATCCATTACCCGGTGGCCATCGACAACGACTACCGCATCTGGCGCGCCTTCGATAACCAGTACTGGCCGGCCCATTACTTCTTCGATGCCACCGGCAAAGTGCGCTACAGCCATTTCGGCGAGGGCCGCTACGACAATCAGGAGAAAGTCATCCAGGCCCTGCTGGAAGAAGCCAGGGCGGCGAACGCGCCAACCTAAGCTAATGCCAAAAAGGTATTTATTGCGGGGTTTTTAGATCGTTTAGCTTCACCACTCCACGTACCTGTTCATGGAGTGAGCACCCAATGTCGCACCCGCTGGCAATCAACACCTTGCCCCTGCTGGACCTGGCGCTGCTCGACGGCAGCCCGGCCCAGCGTGGGCAGTTTCTCGATGACCTGCGCCACGCTGCGCGGCATATCGGTTTTTTCTACCTCACCGGCCACGGCATCGACGCCGGGTTGCTCACCCAGGTGCAGCAGCAGGCGCGCCAGTTTTTCGCCTTGCCGGAGGCCGACAAGCTTGCTGTCGGCATGATCAACTCCCCACACTTTCGCGGCTACAACCGCGCCGCGTCGGAGATCACCCGGGGGCAGCCGGACCTGCGTGAACAGTTCGACCTCGGCGCCGAGCGCGAGCCGCTGCAACAGGGCCCGGACTCACCGGCCTGGTCGCGCCTCCAAGGCCCCAACCAATGGCCCGCCGCATTGCCTGAACTCAAGCCCTTGTTACTGGCCTGGCAGCAGGCGATGACGCAGATGTCCCTGCGCCTGTTGCGCGCCTTTGCCCAGGCCTTGTCGCTGCCGGAAAACGCTTTCGACCCGCTGTATGGCGCCAAGCCCAACGAACACATCAAGCTGATCCGCTACCCCGGCCGCCACGCCCAGCAGAGTCGCCAGGGTGTCGGTGCCCACAAGGATTCCGGCTTTCTCAGCTTCCTCCTGCAAGACCAGCAGGCCGGCCTGCAAGTGGAAGTGGAGGAGGGCCGCTGGATCGACGCTTCGCCGCGCCCCGACACCCTGGTGGTGAACATCGGCGAGTTGCTGGAACTGGCCACCAACGGCTACCTGCGTGCCACGGTGCACCGGGTCGAATCGCCGCCCCTGGGCAGCGAGCGTTTGTCCCTGGCGTTTTTCCTCGGTGCGCAACTGGACGCGGTGGTGCCGGTGTATCAGTTGCCGCCCGAGTTGCTGCGCGATGCCCACGGCCCCACCAGTGACCCGCGTAACCCGCTGCTGCGGGACGTCGGCTGGAACTACCTCAAGGGCCGCCTGCGTTCCCATCCGGATGTCGCCCAACGGTTTTACGCCGATGCCACGATTCCCCAAGCCCTGTCCGCCTGATAAGGAATATCACCATGCTCAAGAAAACAGCCCTGGCCCTGGCCGTCCTGATTGCCTCCTTCGACGCCCAGGCCGCCGAGGCCCTGCGTGTGGCGGCGGACCCGATTCCCCACGCGCAAATCCTCGAATACGTGCAGAAGCTCGACCCGCAGCTGCAGCTGAAAATCATCGAAATCCCCAACGGCGTGAACTCCAATGAACTGCTGGCCCACGGTGATGTGGACGCCAACTACTTCCAGCACTTGCCGTACCTGCACTCCCAGGAACAGGCTCTCGGCCAGAAATTCACAGTGGCGGCCACCGTGCATATCGAGCCGCTGGGTATCTATTCCCATCGCCACACCAGCTTTGCCCAGGTGCCGGATAAAGGCACCGTGGCCGTGCCCAACAACGTCACCAACCTGAGCCGTGCGCTGTACCTGCTGCAAGCCAACGGCCTGATCACGCTCAAGCCCGGTTTCAACGACCCGGCCAAGGACCAGGCAACGCCCAAGGACATTGCCGAGAACCCCAGGCACCTGAAGATCCTCGAGATCGAATCACCACAGATTCCTCGTGCCCTGGATGATGTCGACCTCGCCGTGATCAATGGCAACTACGCCCTCGAGGCCGGCCTGTCACCGGCCAAGGATGCCCTTGGGCTGGAAAAAGCCCAGGGCAATCCCTACGCGAATATCCTCGTGACCACCCCGAAATTGCAGGACGACCCACGGATCAAACAGCTGGCCAAGGACCTGAATTCGCCGGAGGTGGCCAAGTTCATCACCGAGAAATATGCAGGCTCGGTGATTCCGGTAGCTGTCGAATGATCGTCGTCGAGCGGGTCAGCAAAACCTACGCCGATGGCCAGCCGCTGGCGCTGGATAACGTGTCATTGCAGATTGCCGACGGTTCGATCTTCGGGATCGTGGGGCGGAGCGGGGCGGGCAAGAGTACTTTGCTGCGCTGCCTGAACCTGCTGGAGCGCCCGACTTCCGGGCGCATCCTCATGGACGGCCAGGACCTGACGCTGCTCAGTGACAAGCAATTGCGCCAGCAACGCCAGCGTATCGGCATGATCTTCCAGGGTTTCAACCTGCTGCATTCACGCAACGTCGCCGACAATGTGGCGGTGCCCCTGGAAATCGCCGGCCAGCCCAAGGCCGAGCGCGTTGCCCGGGTCAAGGAATTGCTGGAACTGGTCGGCCTGAGTGACAAGGCGCTGGCGTTTCCGTCGCAACTGTCCGGCGGCCAGAAGCAGCGCGTCGGCATCGCCCGGGCGCTGGCGGCGCGCCCGGATTATTTGCTGTCGGACGAAGCCACCAGCGCCCTCGACCCGGAAACCACCGCGTCGATCCTGGAACTGCTGCGCAGTATCAATCGGCAACTGGGGGTGACCATCGTGTTGATCACCCACGAGCTGGATGTGGTCAAGGCTATCTGCGACAGCGCGGTATCCCTGGCCAATGGGCGTGTGGTGGAAAGCGGCAGCCTGATTCAATTGCAGGCCGACCCCGCCTCAAGCCTGGGCCGCTCACTGGCCCCCAGCCTGCCAGCGGTGAGGGCAGTATGAAAACGGACTGGAACGACATCCTGCAACTGCTGCTCACGGCCACTGGCGAAACCCTGTACATGGTGCTGCTGGCGGCGGTCTTTACCTTGCTGATCGGCCTGCCCCTGGGGGTGCTGCTGTTTGTCAGTCGCCGCGGCGGGCTGTTCCCGCTGCCACGGGTGAACCGTGTACTGGGTGCGGTGATCAACCTGGGCCGCTCATTGCCCTTTGTGGTGATGCTGATTGCCTTGATTCCGCTGACCCGGCTGATCGTCGGCACCACCCTGGGCAGCACCGCCGCCGTGGTGCCGATCACCATTGGCGCCTTTCCGTTCTTTGCGCGGATTGTCGAGAACGCGTTGGACGAAGTGGACAAGGGTCGCATCGAAGCCATTGTCGCCATGGGCGGGGATATTCGGCATGTGATCTTCAAGGTGCTGCTGCCGGAGGCGCTCCCTGCGTTGCTTGCGGGGTTGACCCTGACCCTGGTGATGCTGATCGGCTTTTCGTCCATGGCCGGGGTGATTGGCGGTGGCGGCCTGGGGGACCTGGCGATTCGTTATGGGTACCAGCGTTTCAATAACCAGATCATGGTGGTGACGGTGATTGTGTTGGTGGTGCTGGTCCAGGGCGTGCAAAGCCTGGGGGATCGTTGCGTGAGGTCGCTGGCGCATCGTCGATAAACGGTTATGTACTAATGAATTTTTAATATTTCTAGTTATATGCGTGACTGAGTAAAGTTCCCTTACGTACCTTCACCTCGTCGCCGGGAAATACTCTTCATGAACCGTCCCCACGGGCATCCCACGCCGATCCTGACTTTGCCCCAGGGCGAAAAAGACCCGTTGTCGATTCGCGCCAAGGCGCTGGTTTTTGCCGACCCGCGTTCCCTGCAACTGCTCGAATATTTGCAACGTGTCGGCCCCAGTGAAGCGCCGGTGTTGATCAATGGCGAGACCGGCACCGGCAAGGAGCTGGTGGCGCGCTATATCCACAGCGCCAGCGGCCGCACCGGTGCGTTTGTGCCGGTGAACTGTGGGGCCATCAGCGAGAACCTTGCGGAAAGCGAATTTTTTGGGCATGAGGCCGGCTCGTTTTCCGGGGCCTCGGGGCGGCGGATCGGCTGGTTTGAAGAAGCCGATGGCGGCACCCTGTTCCTCGATGAGATCGGTGACTTGCCGCTGCCGTTGCAGGTGAAGCTGCTGCGGGTATTGCAGGAGCAGGAAGTGGTGCGAGTGGGGTCGCGCAAGCCGATCAAGATCAATATCCGGCTGGTGACGGCCACCAACATCGACCTGGAGCAGGCGGTGGAGGCGGGCAACTTTCGTCTTGACCTGTTCTATCGCATCAACGTGGCGCAGGTGCAGGTGTTGCCGTTGCGTGAGCGGCCGCTGGATATCCTGCCGTTGGTTGAGCATTTTCGGCGGCTCTACAGTGCCAGGTTGAAAATCGCCGAGCCGATGTTGTCGGAGTCGGCGACCCAGGCGTTGCTGGATTATCCGTGGCCGGGGAATATTCGTGAGCTGGAGAATGTGGTGCACCTGGCGCTTTTGGTGGCTGGGGACAGGCCGATCATGCCGTCGCACTTGAAGTTTTCTGCGGGGTTGAGTGCGATGCATGCCAGCGTTAACAGCGGGGCGCCGAGGATTCCGCAGGAGGTGGTGCGGGAGCAGTTGCTGCGGTTGTTCGAGGTGCCGGGGGATTCGTTGTTGCACGATATCGAGGATTTGATCGTGCGGGAGGCGTTTGCGTTTTGTGGGTTTAATCAGTTGCGTACGGCGGAGTTGTTGGGGGTGACGCGCAATGCCATGCGGACGCTTTTGGTGAATCATGGGATGCTCAAGGGGCGGGTGAAACCCTGATTTTTTGGTGTACATATCCGTTATTTGGGT
>NZ_JACAPX010000054.1:0-50363 GCF_013385435.1 Pseudomonas sp. F9001 | reverse complement strand
GGCGGCCCGCGGAACCGTGCCGGAGTGCGGGCATGCCGAGCCTAGGCGAGGCACCGAGTGGTGGGGCAAAGACTTTTTGGTTACTTTTGGGGCGTTTGCCAAAAGTGACCCGCTGTAAGAGCGGAACCATAGGTGGCCGTTACCTAAATAACGGATATGTACACATACCCAGAAACAATTCCCCCCGCACTCCGCCGCTACCAAAACTGTTCCCATGACGCGCACGTAACCCCCGCCTGTGACCTTTCTCTACGGCAAGGTGCCATCACCGCAAATGCAGTTACCCGCCTACACACTTAAACTCGGAAAAATCACGCACCTTTTTCGCGCATGCATTTCCTACACTGCCCTTTCCTGGATCAGAATCCACGGCGAAACCACCACCGCCCACAAACTCGGATCCCGCTCAACCAGGTCCAATGCCCGCGTCGCAGACACCTCGCCAAGACTCCCCGCAGCCAGCCAGGCAGCGACTTTCTCACGGTTGTCCTCAGCCATGCCCTCGGCGGCCTCGATCAAATCCAGCCCGGCGTCGACCCACAATAGGGCACCCTTGGCAAAGAACGGCTCAAGCTCCTTCCAGGAAATTTCGGCAGTTTCACCAAGCAGCTTGGCATAGAGGGTGCTAGGTTCTTGCGTCATGGGAGTTCACCTGAAGAAAAAATCGGCGCAATCATACCGTCGAGCCCCAGGCAGAAAAACCCAGTTGCAAATGAGGCACCGAACGAAAGTGTCAGGAAAGCCAAGGATTGCCCGAAACTCTGGCATCACCCCGCCGCAATTCTGTCTTTTTCTTTCATTTAAGCGACATACCCGGGTTTTGCCCCCAGCAGCCAGCTTTTCAAGCGATCAACCGGCGCTCTACACTGTACCGGTACAGTTGCCAGGCCGCTGCCGGGGGATATCCGAGATATCTGATCCGGTTCTGCAGCTCACAAGGCCGCTAGAACTATAAAAAATACAACAGTAAGAGTGGAGCACTATGAATAAGGCTACTAAGCAGATTTCCAAACTGTTTGCCGCTATGGTCCTGGCCGGGGTTGCCAGCCATTCGTTCGCAGCTGACACCATCAAGATCGGTATTGCCGGCCCTAAAACCGGCCCTGTGACCCAGTACGGCGACATGCAGTTCATGGGTGCCAAGCAGGCCATCGCCGACATCAACGCCAAGGGCGGCGTAGATGGCAAAATGCTCGAAGCCAAGGAATACGACGACGCTTGCGATCCAAAACAAGCCGTGGCCGTAGCCAACAAAGTGGTCAACGACGGCGTCAAGTTTGTGGTCGGTCACCTTTGCTCCAGCTCCACTCAGCCAGCATCCGACATCTACGAAGACGAAGGCGTGATCATGATCACCCCGGCTGCCACCAGCCCGGAAATCACGTCCCGTGGCTACAAGCTGGTCTTCCGCACCATCGGCCTGGACAGCGCCCAGGGCCCTGCCGCCGGTAACTACATCGCCGACCACGTGAAGCCGAAAGTCGTAGCCGTTATCCACGACAAACAGCAATACGGTGAAGGCATCGCCACCGCCGTTAAACAAACCCTCGAGAAGAAAGGCGTGAAAGTTGCCCTCTTCGAAGGCATCAACGCTGGCGACAAAGACTTCGGTTCGCTGATCCAGAAGCTCAAGCAAGCCAACGTCGACTTCGTCTACTACGGCGGCTACCACCCTGAGCTGGGCCTGATCCTGCGCCAAGCCAAGGAAAAAGGCGTGAACGCCAAGTTCATGGGCCCTGAAGGCGTCGGCAACGACTCCATCTCGCAAATCGCCCAGAACGCTTCCGAAGGCCTGCTGGTTACCCTGCCGAAATCCTTCGACACCGATCCTGCCAACAAGGCAATCGTTGAAGAGTTCACCAAGAACAAGCAGGACCCAACCGGTCCGTTCGTGTTCCCGGCCTACTCGGCTGTTGAAGTGATCGCCGGCGGTATCGCTGCCGCGAAGAGCGAAGACACCGCCAAGGTGGCAGCGGCCATCCACGCCGGTACCTTCAAGACCCCGACCGGCGACCTGAGCTTCGACGCCAAGGGCGACCTGAAGGACTTCAAGTTCGTGGTCTACGAATGGCACTTCGGCAAACCAAAAACCGAAGTTTCCCCTCAGTAAGCCAGGCGTTACTGGTCAACAAGCCCACTGTGCAAGCAGTGGGCTTTGTTTTACGAGGTTTATGGGCCTGTCACCCGCGATCCGGGCGCTGGCTCACCTGAAAATCTTAAAACCGTCACCAGCGGTTCGCTGGCAAACGCTTTGTGCAACCTGATCACAGAACAGGGCACCGAGCCGGAAATTGACTCCACCAGTGAAATGCGTATCGGGTTTTTAGGAGCGCTGTAATGCCTGAGATCTATCATTTTTTCCAAACGCTGGTTAACGGCATGACCGTTGGCAGCACCTATGCCTTGATAGCCATTGGCTACACAATGGTTTACGGCATCATTGGAATGATTAACTTCGCCCATGGCGAGGTGTACATGATTGGTTCCTACGTGGCCTTCATCGCCCTTGCCGGGCTGGCCATGCTGGGTATCCATTCCCTGCCGCTGTTGATGACCGCTGCATTCCTGGCGTCCATCGTCGTAACCAGTGCCTATGGCTACAGTATCGAACGCGTTGCGTACCGCCCCTTGCGTGGCAGCAACCGCTTGATCCCGCTGATCTCTGCGATCGGCATGTCGATTTTCCTGCAGAACACCGTATTGCTGTCCCAGGATTCCAAGGACAAATCCATTCCCAACCTGATCCCGGGGAGCTTCTCCTTCGGCCCAGGCGGCGCACAGGAAGTGCTGATTTCCTATATGCAGGTCCTGGTCTTCGTCGTCACCCTGGTGGCAATGCTCGGCCTGACCCTGTTCATCTCTCGCTCCCGTCTGGGGCGCGCCTGCCGGGCCTGCGCCGAAGACATCAAGATGGCCAACCTGTTGGGCATCAACACCAACAACATCATCGCCCTGACCTTCGTCATCGGTGCCGCACTGGCGGCTATCGCTGCCGTGTTGCTGAGCATGCAGTACGGCGTGATCAACCCCAACGCTGGTTTCCTGGTGGGCCTCAAGGCCTTCACCGCAGCGGTATTGGGCGGCATCGGCAGCATTCCGGGTGCGATGCTCGGCGGGCTGGTGCTGGGGGTGGCTGAAGCCTTTGGCGCCGACGTATTCGGTGACCAGTACAAGGACGTGGTGGCATTCGGTCTATTGGTTCTGGTGCTGTTGTTCCGGCCGACCGGCATTCTGGGCCGTCCGGAGGTTGAGAAAGTATGAGCAGATATCTTAAATCGGCGTTTTTCAGCGCCTTGCTGGTCTGGGCCGTGGCCTTCCCGGTACTCGGGCTCAAGTTGAGCATTGTCGGGATCAACCTTGAAGTGCATGGCACCGGTCCCGTGACGTTGACCATCATTGCCCTGTGCTCGGTGTTGATGTTCCTGCGCGTGCTGTTCACTCAGCAGGTCGGCGCGCTCCTCAAGTCCAACCGTGGCCCGTTGGTATCGCCCAAGGTCAGCCAGTTCCTGACCCTGCCGCGCACCCAGCGCTACATCATCATCGGCCTGATCGTGGCCGCGTTGATCTGGCCGTTCTTCGGCTCCCGTGGTGCGGTGGATATCGCGACGCTGATCCTGATCTACGTGTTGCTGGGCCTGGGCCTGAACATCGTGGTGGGTCTGGCCGGCCTGCTCGACCTGGGCTACGTGGGCTTCTACGCGGTGGGTGCCTACACCTACGCGCTGCTCTCGCACTACCTGGGCTGGGGCTTCTGGATCTGCCTGCCACTGGCCGGCATGGCGGCGGCCACATTTGGCTTCCTGCTGGGCTTCCCGGTACTGCGCTTGCGCGGTGACTATCTGGCGATCGTGACCCTGGGCTTCGGTGAAATCATCCGTCTGTTCCTGCGTAACCTCACCGATATCACCGGCGGCCCCAACGGCATCAGCAGCATTCCCAAGCCGACGTTCTTCGGGCTGACGTTCGACCGCACCGCGGCCGAAGGCATGCAGACGTTCCACGAGTACTTCGGGATCGACTACAACCCGGTGAGCAAAGTGGTGTTCCTGTACCTGGTGGCCCTGCTGCTGGCACTGGCGGCGCTGTTCGTTATCAACCGCCTGCTGCGCATGCCGATCGGCCGCGCGTGGGAAGCGCTGCGCGAAGATGAAATCGCCTGCCGTGCACTAGGCATGAACCCGACCGTCATCAAGCTTTCGGCATTCACCCTCGGGGCCACCTTCGCCGGTTTTGCCGGCAGCTTCTTCGCCGCTCGCCAAGGTTTGGTGACTCCGGAGTCGTTCACCTTCATCGAGTCGGCAATCATCCTCGCCATCGTGGTACTGGGCGGCATGGGCTCGCAGCTGGGCGTGATCCTCGCGGCGATCGTGATGATCCTGCTGCCGGAAATGATGCGTGAATTCAGCGAATACCGCATGTTGATGTTCGGCGCCATGATGGTGCTGATGATGATCTGGCGACCTCAAGGCCTGCTGCCCATGCAACGTCCCCACATGGAGCTGCGCAAATGAGCCGCGAGATCCTGAAAGTCGAAAACTTGAGCATGCGCTTCGGCGGTTTGCTGGCGGTCAACGGCGTGGCCCTGACCGTGCAAGAGAAACAAGTCGTGGCCCTGATCGGCCCCAACGGCGCCGGCAAGACCACGGTGTTCAACTGCCTGACCGGCTTCTACAAGCCGGCTGGCGGCACCATCCTGCTGGACGGCCAGCCGATCCAGGGCCTGGCCGGCCACGAGATCGCCCGCAAGGGCGTGGTGCGGACCTTCCAGAACGTGCGGTTGTTCAAGGACATGACGGCGGTCGAGAACCTGTTGATCGCCCAGCATCGCCACCTGAACACCAACTTCTTTGCCGGCCTGTTCAAGACTCCGTCGTTCCGCAAGAGCGAGCGCGAGGCCATGGAATATGCAGCGTACTGGCTGGACAAGGTCAACCTCACCGAGTTTGCCAACCGTCCTGCCGGCACCCTGGCCTACGGTCAGCAACGGCGCCTGGAAATCGCCCGCTGCATGATGACCCGCCCGCGGATCCTCATGCTCGACGAACCGGCCGCCGGCTTGAACCCGAAGGAAACAGAAGACCTCAAGGCGCTGATCAGTGTGCTGCGTGAAGAAAACAACGCCACCGTGCTGCTGATCGAACACGACATGAAACTGGTCATGAGCATTTCCGACCATATCGTCGTGATCAACCAGGGCACGCCACTGGCCGACGGTACGCCGGAGCAGATCCGCGACAACCCGGAAGTGATCAAAGCCTATTTGGGGGAAGCGTAAAATGCTGCAATTCGAAAACGTTTCCACTTTCTACGGCAAGATCCAGGCGCTGCACAGCGTCAACGTGGAAGTGCGCCAGGGCGAAATCGTTACCCTGATCGGCGCCAACGGTGCCGGTAAATCCACGCTGCTGATGACCCTGTGCGGTTCGCCCCAGGCTCACAGCGGCAGCATCCGCTACATGGGTGAGGAGCTGGTGGGCCAGGCCTCCTCCGAGATCATGCGCAAGAGCATTGCCGTGGTTCCGGAAGGCCGCCGGGTATTTGCCCGCCTGACCGTGGAAGAGAACCTCGCCATGGGCGGGTTCTTCACCGACAAGGGCGATTACCAGGAGCAGATGGACAAGGTGCTGCACCTGTTCCCGCGGCTCAAGGAACGCTTCAGCCAGCGCGGCGGCACCATGTCCGGCGGCGAACAGCAAATGCTCGCCATCGGCCGCGCGCTGATGAGCAAGCCCAAGCTGTTGTTGCTGGACGAACCGTCCCTGGGGTTGGCGCCGATTATCATCCAGCAGATCTTCGACATCATCGAACAGCTGCGCAAGGACGGTGTGACGGTGTTCCTGGTGGAGCAGAACGCCAACCAGGCGCTGAAGATTGCCGACCGCGCCTACGTGCTGGAAAACGGCCGCGTGGTGATGCAGGGCAGCGGCGAACAACTGCTGACCGATCCGAAAGTACGTGAGGCTTATTTGGGCGGTTGATGCCCATCTGGTCAATGTATGAGCGGGCTTTTGTGGGAGCGGGCTTGCTCGCGAAGGCGGTGGATCAGCCAACTTGTTTGGTGACTGACCCACTGCCTTCGCGAGCAAGCCCGCTCCCACATTTGTTTGGTGTGAACCAAAGACTTTGGCGAAACCTGAAATTATTTTCCCCGGCTTTGTAACGAATCCCTTCCCCCTTTCTCTAGTGGTGTAAGCAGGCGAACATGCTTGCCAACTCAACCCACTGCTGGAGATACACCATGACTACCAAAACCCGCTCGCTGTCCGCCGCCACCCTCGTCCTGGCCCTGGGTTCGGCCCTGAGCCTGTCCGCCCTGACCACCACCGCCCACGCCGCCGATGACATGCAGAAATGCTTCGGTGTAGCCGAAGCCGGCAAGAACGATTGCGCCGCAGGCGCCGGCACTTCCTGCGCGGGCACCTCGAAGGTCAAGGATCAGGCCAACGCCTGGAAGCTGGTCCCGGCCGGTACCTGCCTGAAAACCCCAAGCACCACCTCGCCAACCGGCTTCGGCCAGGAAGCTGCCTTCACCGCCAAGTCCTGAAACCCTGCACAGCCTGAGTACTGACGATGACGCTCTCATTCACCCACTCCATCTCCCAGGCTCAGGCGCCCGGCCTCCCCCGTCGGGCCGGGCTGGGGCTCAAGAACGAGCACTTCAGTGAAGTGCTCGAGACGTCCCCCGATATCGGTTTTTTTGAAGTCCACGCCGAAAACTACATGGTGGCCGGCGGGCCTTTCCATCACTACCTGGGCTTGATCCGCGAACAGTACCCGCTGTCGCTGCACGGTGTAGGCCTGTCCATTGGCGGCGAAGGTCCGCTGAACGACGAGCACCTGGCGCGCTTGGCCACGCTGATCGAACGCTATCAACCCCACTCCTTTTCCGAACACCTGGCCTGGTCCAGCCACGGCCCGGTGTTTCTCAATGATTTGCTGCCGCTGGCGTATGACGATGAAACCCTGAAGCGGGTGTGCGAACACATCGACCAGGTACAAACCCGCCTGCAGCGGACCATGCTGCTGGAGAACCCGTCGACCTATCTGCAATTCCAGTGCTCCACCCTGGAAGAGACCGACTTCATCAGCGAAGCGATTCGCCGCACCGGCTGCGGGCTGCTGCTGGACGTGAACAATGTGTATGTGTCGTGCATCAACCATCAGCAAGACCCGCTGAAGTACATCGAGGCCTTGCCGTTGCACGCCGTGGGCGAGATTCACCTGGCAGGGTTTGCCGAAGACACCGACAGCCTCGGCGACCGTTTGCTGATTGACGATCACGGCGCCCCCATCGACAACGCGGTATGGCAGCTCTACCAGCACGTGCTCAGCCGCACCGGGCCGGTCGCCACGCTGATCGAGCGCGACAACCAGGTGCCGGCGTTCAGCGTGCTGCACGCTGAAGCACGCGAGGCCGACCGGTTTCTGCTGGAGGTGCGTGCATGAGCCGCCAGGACGTCTTTAGCCGCGCACTGCTGTCCCCCGACGAAAACTGCCCGCAAGGCTTGTTCAGCCGCAACGGCGCCGATCCGGCCGGTCGTTTTGCGGTGTATCGCAACAATGTCCATAGCTCGCTGATCAACGCGCTGGCCGCCGGCTACCCGGTCACCCTGCAACTGGTGGGCGATGAGTTTTTTCGGGCGATGGCCGGTGTGTATGTCCAGGGTTTCCCGCCGACAAGCCCTCTGATCAATGAGTACGGCAGCGACCTGGCGGACTTTATCCAGGGCTTCGCGCCCGCCGCCAGCGTGCCTTACCTGGCTGATGTGGCGCGCCTGGAGCGATTGCGGGTGAGGGCCTACCACGCGGCAGACGCACAGCCACTGGATCAACAGGAGGTCATCGCCACCCTGCAACAACAGTCGGACCTGGGCGAACTGCGCCTGCAACTGCATCCATCCCTGGCCACCCTGAACTCGGCCTACGCCGTGGTGGCTTTATGGGCGGCGCATCAGACCGGCGAATCCCTCGCCACCCTCGACCCCTTCCATGCCCAAAGCGCGCTGGTGCTACGCAATGGCCTGCACGTGCAGGTATTTCACATCGACAGCGGCTCAGCGACGTTTATCAACAGCCTGAACAACGGTTGGCCATTGGAAATGGCCGTGGCCTACGCCCTCGATGCGGCCGCCGAATTTGACCTGCACCAATGCCTGGCCCTGCTGATCGGTCACGGCGCCATCACCCACTTGCACACAGAACCCAAGGTATCGCCATGAACACCACCGCTCCCGGGCTGATCCAACGGATCATCCAGTGCTTCGAGAAAATCCCCTACAGCCTGATCGCCTTTGTCGCACGCTTCTCTATCGCAGCAGTGTTCTGGAAATCCGGCCAGACCAAAGTGGAAGGCCTCGCCGTGGACCTGATCGGCGGCACGTTCCAACTGGGCTGGCCGCACTTGGCGCCGTCCACCCTGCCGCTGTTTCGCAGCGAATACCACGTGCCGCTGCTGTCTGCGGAAGTGGCGGCACACATGGCTGCGTTCGCCGAGCATTTCTTCCCGGTGCTGATCCTCGTGGGGTTTGCCACGCGATTCTCGGCGCTGGCGCTGCTGGGCATGACCCTGACCATCCAGCTTTTCGTCTACCCGGACGCCTACCCGACCCACGGCACCTGGATCGCATTGCTGCTGCTGTTGATGGCCAAGGGGCCGGGCAGCTTCTCGATTGATCACCTGATTGCGCGACGCTACCGCTAAAGGCGATCGAGGGCCTCGCCGCTGCGCTTGAACCAGCCCACCAGATAATCTGCGAGTACCTGGGTGCGGCGCGGCAGGCCGCCCTGATACGGATGGACCAGGTACATCGGCATGCTGCGGGTCTGATAATCCCGCAGGAGCCAGCGCAGGCGACCGTCAGCCAATTCCGCGTGCAGCACGTAGGACGGCAAGCGCGCGATGCCCGCCCCCACCAGTGCAGCCTTCTTCAACAAGTTGTAATGGTTGGAGGCAAAGGTCCCGGATACCCGAACCCGCAGCAGCTCATGCTGCTGGTGATACAGCCACTCTTCACGACCACTGTAGTGGCTGTTCAGCAAGCAGTTGTGGCCCACCAGTTCCGCCGGCGTCAGCGGCTCGCCGTGCTGTTCCAGGTAAGCCGGGCTGGCGCAGGTCATCTCGTGCCAGGCGAGCAACGGCTTGGCGACCAGACGCTCGTCGTTGGCGACCTCCGAACGTACCGCCAGGTCGAAGCCATCCCGCGCCAGGTCCCGGTACTGGTTGTTGAGCTCCAGTTCGATCTGCACCTGCGGGTACTCCCGGGAAAACTCCAGCAACAGACCGTCGAAGAAGGTTTCGCCCAGGGACACCGGAACCGTCATACGCACCGGGCCGACGAGATCATCCTTGAGCCTGGCCAATGCCTGACGTGCCCGCTCCACCTGGACCACCAACGCCTGGGCTTGCGGCAACAGCGCCGCACCCGCCGCCGTCAGGCTCAGGCGGCGGGTGGTGCGATGCAACAACACCACCGAAAACTGCGCTTCCAACTGGCTGATGCGCTTGGACAGTTGCCCTTTGCTGCAGCCCAGTTGCTGGGCCGCCAAGGTAAAGCTGCCGGCTTCGATCAACACGGCAAACGCGGCGAGGTCATCCATTTCGCTCATGGATTGTTTCCAATTGAAAACCAAAGGTTGCCTATTAGTGCACTTATCCGCGCAAAAAATCACTCTAGACTGAAACCTCACCTACACATCTGGAGGAAGGCACGATGAAAATCCTGTTGATTGGCGCAAGCGGTACCGTGGGTTCGGCGGTGAAGGCAGAACTGTCCCAACGTCATGAAGTGATCAGCATCGGTCGCAAAAGTGGCGACTTCCAGGTCGATATCAGCGACAGCGCCTCGATCCGCAAACTGTTCGAACAGACCGGCAAATTCGACGCACTGATCTGCGCCGCCGGCAGCGTCAACTTCGTGCCCCTGGGCGACATGAGCGAAACCGACTTTGACCTGGGCCTGCAAGACAAGCTGATGGGCCAGGTCAACCTGCTGCTGATTGGCCGCGAGTTCGCCAATGACGGCGCGTCGTTCACCTTCACCAGCGGCATTCTCAACCGCGATCCGATTCGCACCGGTGCTTCGGCTGCCCTGGTCAACGGCGCGCTGGATGCATTCGTGAAAGCCGCTGCGATCGAACTGCCCCGCGGCCTGCGCATCAACTCGGTCAGCCCTACCGTCCTGCTGGAAGCCATGGGCAGCTACGCGCCGTACTTCCGTGGGTACAAACCGGCTCCGGGTGCAGAAGTGGCGTTGGCCTACGCGAAAAGCGTGGAAGGCTTGCAGACCGGGCAGACGTTTATCGTTGGTTGATTCAACCTGTGTCCCGGGCTTGTGATGCACCGCCAGCCTGCGTAACGTGGCGGCACTTATCAGGAGACCCGATGATGCGTGCCGCCCGTACCCTAGCCTTGTTTGCCCTGCTGCCCCTGTTCGCCGCCTGCCAGATGTTCGATAACGAGCCGGCCAAGCCCTCTCTCGCCGGGATGACCCGCATGCAGGGCGAGTTGACGGCCCAGGGTGACAAACTGCTGTTCCAGCCCTGCAACGACAAACGCAACTACGTGGTCAACGACACCGGTGGCACCAGCATCCTGCAGGAGGCCGCCTCCCTGGCCGGCCAGCAAGGCGCACTGTTTGCCGACCTGCGTGGCAAGTTCTCCGGCGTCGCCAGCGGCACCCAGGGCACGGTGGACCTGCAACAGGTGTACCGCGTCGAGCGCTCGACCTCGGCCTGTGATGACCCGGACTTCAAGCGCATGATCCTGCGGGCCAACGGCCACAAACCGGCCTGGGCGATGAACGTCACCGCCAAGGGCATGGTGCTGGAGCGTGAAGGCCAGCCACCATTGGCCGTGCCGTATGTGGAAGAGCAATCGGGCGACGGACGGTTCAACCTGATGACCGAAGCGAATAACCAGCACATCGAACTCTGGGTGGCCCCGCAACGCTGTGTCGACAGCGCCAGCGGCAGCCTGCAGCACATGTCCGCTGAGCTTCGGGTCAACGGCCAGGTGCAACGCGGTTGCGCGTCGTTCGGCGGTTCGCGAGACGACTGATTGCGCCCTGCGCTGTTTTAGCATGACGGGAAACCGCTGTTGGGGCTTATAATCGCCGGTTTGCAAAACAGCCGGCCTCTTTGCCCGCCGCCTACCGGATTCCTGTCATGTTACGAATCACCGAACTCAAGCTGCCCATCGACCATCCCGAAGAAGACCTGCGGCCTGCCATTGTGCAACGCCTGGGCATCGCCAGTGATGACCTGCTCGATTTCACCCTGTTCAAACGCAGCTACGACGCCCGCAAGAAATCGTCGGAGCTGTGCTTCATCTACACCATCGACCTGGAAGTCAAAGGCGAGGCGGCCCTGCTGCTCAAGTTCGCCGACGACCGCAACGTCAACCCGGCGCCGGACATCAGCTACAAGGTCGTGGGCCATGCGCCGGAAGGCCTGACCGAGCGGCCGATCGTCGTCGGTTTTGGCCCGTGCGGGATCTTCGCCGGGCTGTTGCTGGCACAGATGGGTTTCAAGCCGATCATCCTCGAGCGCGGCCGCGAAGTGCGCCAGCGCACCAAGGACACCTGGGGCCTTTGGCGCAAGAATGTGCTGAACCCGGAATCCAACGTGCAGTTCGGTGAAGGCGGCGCCGGGACCTTCTCCGACGGCAAGCTCTACAGCCAGATCAAGGACCCGAAATTCCACGGTCGCAAGGTGCTGCACGAGTTCGTCAAGGCCGGTGCGCCAGATGAAATCCTCTACGTCAGCAAGCCGCACATCGGTACGTTTCGCCTGACCGGCGTCGTGGAAAACATGCGCCAGCAGATCATCGCCCTGGGCGGTGAAGTGCGCTTCGAGCAGCGGGTCACCGACGTGCTGATCGAAGACGGCCAGTTGAATGGCGTGGTGGTGGATGGCGGCGAGCAGATCCTGTCCAAGCACGTAATCCTGGCCCTCGGCCACAGCGCCCGCGATACCTTCCGCATGCTGCATGGCCGTGGCGTGTACATGGAAGCCAAGCCGTTCTCGGTGGGTTTCCGTATCGAACACCCGCAGTCGCTGATCGACGCTGCACGCCTGGGCAAGTACGCCGGCCACCCGAAACTCGGGGCCGCCGATTACAAACTGGTGCACCACGCCAAGAACGGCCGTTCGGTGTACAGCTTCTGCATGTGCCCGGGCGGTACCGTGGTCGCGGCGACATCAGAGCCGAACCGCGTAGTAACCAACGGCATGAGCCAGTACTCCCGTAACGAACGCAACGCCAACTCCGGGATCGTGGTGGGCATCACCCCGGAAGTGGATTACCCGGGCGGCCCGCTGGCCGGGATCGAGTTGCAGGAACGCCTGGAATCCCACGCGTTCATCCTCGGCGGCAGCAACTACGAAGCACCGGCGCAGCTGGTGGGTGATTTCATCGCCGGCAAGCCGTCCACCGCCATCGGTACCGTGGAGCCATCCTACAAGCCCGGCGTAGCCCTGGGTGACCTGGCGCTGGCGTTGCCGCAGTTTGCCATCGAAGCCATCCGCGAAGCGTTGCCGGCGTTCGAGAAGCAGATCAAGGGCTACTCGCTGCACGACGCGGTCCTGACCGGGATCGAGACCCGCACTTCATCGCCGCTGCGGATTACCCGTAATGAGTCGATGCAGAGCCTGAACGTGAAAGGCCTGTTCCCGGCGGGCGAAGGTGCCGGTTATGCCGGTGGGATTTTGTCGGCGGGTGTCGACGGGATTCGGATTGCCGAGGCGCTGGCGCGGGATATGTTGGGCCTGGAGGCTTAACCACTGCGCTGAAAACGCAGCAGATCAAATGTGGGAGCGGGCTTGCTCGCGAATGCGGTGGATCAGCCGAATCATGTATTGGCTGACACTCCGCATTCGCGAGCAAGCCCGCTCCCACATTGATAATGCGGTGTTTTAGATATTGGCGCGCAGGATGCTTTCCGGCAACGGTTGCCCCCGCTCGACACTCGCCGCAACGGCCGCAATCAAACCCTCCAACTCATACCCCTGCCCTGCCAGCCAGGCCTGATCGTAATAGGTCGTGGCATAGCGCTCACCGCCGTCGCACAAGATCGCCACGATCGAGCCCGACTCCCCTGCCGCCTTCATCTGCTGCGCCGCGATCAACGCACCGATCAGGTTGGTGCCACTTGAGCCGCCTACTCGCCGCCCCAAGCGCTGCGCCAGGTAATGCATGGCCGCCAGGGACAGCGCATCCGGCACCTTGACCATCGCATCAATCACTTTCGGCAGGAACGACGCCTCAACCCGTGGCCGGCCAATACCTTCGATGCGCGAGCCACAGTCCAGGCGCAGGCTGGCGTCGCCGCTCAGGTAGTAGTCGAAAAACACCGAACGCTCCGCGTCCGCGCACAACACTCGGGTGCAGTGCTGGCGATAACGCACATAACGCCCCAACGTCGCCGTGGTGCCACCCGTGCCGGGGCTGGAAATCAGCCAACTCGGCTCCGGATAACGCTCAAAGCGCAGTTGCTGGAAGATCGATTCAGCGATGTTGTTGTTCGCGCGCCAGTCAGTGGCACGTTCGGCATAGGTGAACTGGTCCATGAAATGACCACCGCTTTCCTGCGCCAGGCGCTCGGATTCAGCGTAGATCTGCGTCGGATCCTGCACCAGATGGCTCTTGCCCCCGTAGAACGCGATCTGCGCAATCTTTTCCTGGGAAGTGGTGGCCGGCATCACCGCAATAAACGGCAAGCCCAGCAGCCTGGCGAAGTACGCCTCGGAAATCGCCGTGGAACCGCTGGAGGCTTCGATCACCGGTGCACCGGGCTTGAGCCAGCCGTTGCACAACGCATAGAGGAACAACGAACGCGCCAACCGATGTTTCAGGCTGCCGGTGGGATGGCTGGACTCATCCTTGAAATACAACTCGATACCTGGCAAACCCTGCATTGGCAAGGGGATCAGGTGGGTGTCGGCGCTGCGCTGGAAGTCCGCTTCAATAATGCGAATGGCTTCGCGGGCCCATTGGCGGTTGTCGCTCATGATCGGTTTCTCTAAGGATTTCAGACCTGATCTTAGGATGTTTCCTACACTCCACACAGATACAGTCATGACTCAATTGGACACACAATTTTCGGGGTCTGGCGCGCAAGTGATCAGACCGATTCCTTATAACAAATAAGAATATAACTTTTGTTTTAACAACTAACGGTACGGGTTAGGGTACCCACCTATTGAACTTTGATTGGAGAGCATCCCTTGCCTCTGCGTAGCACTTTCACTCGTTTCTTCCAGCTGGAAGCCGCCAGCGGTCTGCTCCTGATCGCTGCTGCCGCTTTGGCGCTGATCATCAACAACTCACCGCTGTCGCACCTCTACGCAAGTTTTCTCGACGTGCCGGTGGTTGCACAAATCGGCGCCCTGAAAATCGCCAAGCCGGCGCTGCTGTGGATCAACGATGGCCTGATGGCCCTGTTCTTCCTGCTGATCGGCCTTGAGGTCAAACGCGAGTTGCTCGACGGCCAACTGTCCAAGCCTTCGCAAGTGGTACTGCCGGGAGCGGCAGCCATCGGCGGCATGGTCGTGCCGGCGCTGATCTATTGGGCGCTGAACAAGGACAACCCGGCCGCCCTGGGTGGCTGGGCAATCCCCATGGCCACCGACATTGCCTTCGCCCTGGGCGTATTGGCCCTGCTGGGCAAGCGCGTGCCGGTTTCGCTGAAGCTGTTCCTGATGACCCTGGCCATCATCGACGACCTTGGCGCAATCATCGTGATCGCCATCTTCTACTCCACCGACCTGTCCGGGGCGTCATTGGGCGGCGCAGCGGCATGCCTGATCGCCTTGATTGCGATGAACCGGCTGGGTGTCGTCAAGCTGGGGCCCTACATGATTGTCGGGCTGATCCTGTGGGTCTGCGTGCTCAAGAGTGGCGTGCACGCCACCCTGGCGGGCGTGACATTGGCGTTCTGCATCCCGCTGCGCACCAAAAACGCCGAACCATCGCCGCTGCTGACCCTGGAACACGCCCTGCATCCCTGGGTGGCCTACGCGATCCTGCCGCTGTTTGCCTTTGCCAATGCCGGCGTCTCGCTGGTGGGCGTCAACCTGGAAAGCTTCACCCACCACGTGCCAATGGGCATCGCCGCCGGCCTGCTGCTGGGCAAGACCGTTGGCGTACTGGGCTTCACCTGGGTCATGGTAAAAACCGGCCTTGCCGCACTGCCCGCCGGCGCCAACTGGGGCCAGGTGCTCGGCGTGGCGGTCCTGTGCGGCATCGGCTTCACCATGAGCCTGTTTGTCGGCTCCCTGGCGTTTGTGCCGGGCAGCAGTGAATACGCGGGTATGGACCGGATGGGCATCCTGACCGGGTCGATACTGGCGGCGCTGATCGGGTATGCAGTAACGGCGATGGCCAGTCGCAAGCAGGCACTCGCTCAGGTCTAATCACTTTTGGAGCCGGCTTGCCGGCTCCAGTCTCCTCTCGGCCCATTCGGCGCCATCTCACAGAAGCGTCCTACATCCCCCCTCCGCGGCTTGCAATAACGTCGTGCTCCCGGCTCCGCCGCCGGACGTCGTTATGCAACACGCCAGGAGGGCACGATGGCAAACAGCAAGGATATCCCCCAAGTCTGGCGATGCTACGGGACCGGCACGGGGGGTTACCGTCGGCTCGAGTACATGAGCGAGCGCGAGCTGGCTGATCGTGAGGCCAGGCAGCGAGCATACGAAGCCATGCTTGCCCGTCAGGAGGTCTACGAGGCCAGACGCAAAGTGGAGCGACCGCCAGCAACATTGCCCATCGCGGGCTGCGTCTTCGCCAAGTCCTGCAACCTGCCGGACGCCCACATCGACTACAACAATCCATCCGGCTATGTACCGCTTGACCCCATAGGAGACTATGGCGAGCACGTTCTGCTGGGTGGTCGTGAAACGGACATCGAGGGGCTGCTGTCACTCAAAAAGATCAGCGGCAGCGCACTCCCGGCTGGGCTAGGGACATTGGCACTGGGTGGCTCAGCGGTTAGTGGCGCCTCCAGCATCGCAGCGAGTGTTGGAACAGCTGGGGCCGGACTGATGCTTGGGGTTGCAGCCCTCGTCTGGCCCTCCAGCCTGGGCGATAGTGCGCTTTACAGCGACCGTCAACTGCGCTCAATGCCACGGGCACGCACCCGAGCCCGCCTGCATATCGAGCAACTTGCTGACGGCACGCTCAAGGGATACGCCTTCTACACCGGGAAAAATCGCGACTGGGAAATGGTTGATGTCGTGCAGTTTGGCCAGCGCGGCACGCAGCAGGTCGCGGACTTGGGCGACGGCGTCGAGCTGATCTGGACGCCTGCTGTCGACCCCGCTGACACCCTCGGCATTCCTGCATTGGAGGCTGCACCGCAGGCGCCGCAAATCTGGGTGTATCCGCCAACCGAGAAGGCCGACAACATCATCGTTGATCCGATCTATCCGCCGGAATACAGGGATTTTATTCTGGTGTTTCCGGCGGGTTCGGGTATTCGACCTCTGTATATCGTCGTAAGCCTGAGGTATGAGGACGCCCCCTATCACGGAAAAAAAGATAACGCTGTCAAAAGCAGAAAGCCGACTAACGGCCTGGATGCGCTTAATAACTCGGTAGAGCTGAATCCGCCAAACTCACGTAGACGCATAGGGATTGACCCACACACAAAAGAGTTTGTAGTGATCGATCGCACCTCAGAAGGCGTTTACCACGGTCATGTGAGACTGTGGAGTGAGCTAAGACAAGAGATGAAAAATGCTTTAATAAAAGCGAACAAAACAGATCGAAAAGGAAAGATTCTGGGAGCCGAAAAATGAGTTTGCGCTATCACGACCCTTCTTTAAGTCAGGATGAAGCTATAAGCTTTATAGCCACTAATGACCTGACCAAGGTCACAGAAGCTCTAATATCCATCGGCCTTAACGAGACAGATGCTATCTGGGCACAAGAAACCTGTCTCAAGTACGCAAACAATGACAACGAGGACATCGCGTCGGCTGCCATCATTGCGATAGGCCACATTGCGCGCCGTTTCGGTGAGTTGGATATGGCGAAGGTTACGCCCGTGCTGCAGCAAGCAAAAAGAAAATCTCCTTCTCTGAGTGGGGTCGTACAAGACGCACTTGACGATATTCAGATGTTCACCTGACGTCCCGGATTTTCTCCAACAAAAAACCCCAACCGGCCACCCGGTTGGGGTTTTTCTTTTCCTGCAACCTTACCCTTAGCGAGTAACGCGGCTGGTTCCGTCCACCGTCATGATGCGAACGCGGTCGCCGATGCGGAAGATTTCGTTCTCTTGAACCGCCTGGACGTAGGCGCGCATGCTGCCATCATCTTCGCGGACGGTGATTTCAACACCCTGGGTGCGGGTCAGGCCTTCCTCGGTGGCCGAGCCCAGCAGGCCGCCGGCGACTGCGCCGATAACGGCGGTCACGATGCTGCCACGGCCGCCGCCGATGGCGCTGCCGCCAACGCCGCCGATGACTGCGCCCGCAGCGCCGCCGATTGGGGTCTTGGTGCCTTCGATTTTCACCGGACGCAGGGATTCGATGGTGCCCATGCGAACAGTCTGTACACGACGAGCTTCGTCACGGGAGTACGAGTCGCCGGTCAGACTCGAGGCGCAGCCACCCAGCAGCAGCGACAGGGTGGTAAAGCAGGCAACTAGTAAAACGGACTTACGCATAGCATCAACTCCAAAGGACAGGTATCCATTAAACCGCTGTGGCTTGCCGCCTGTCACGGCATGCCGGGCAGAAAATTGTTTTCATTCAGCCTTAGTACAGAGAACCTGTACCGAAAAACTCGACGAACGGTAGCAATCCCACCTCCGTCAGGATCTTGATGGACGCTGTCATCATTGTAGCTAACGGCCGCATAACGCAGCGCAGCGCTACCCATCCAAGGCCTCTGACTAGAGACTTCGGCGTGCAGCGCTACATTCAGGCGAGGTGACGAAAGGTGGGCTCAGGGCGCCAGGCGCTCACGGGTCCAGTCGGCCCCCTGCAAGCGGAAGTTCAAGCGGTCGTGCAAACGACTCGCGCGGCCTTGCCAGAACTCGATGCGCTCCGGCAGCAGGCGGTAACCACCCCAGTGTTCGGGGCAATCAGGCTGGGTATCGCTGAAGCGTTGTTCGGTGGCCTTGAGCAGCGCCTGCAACTCTTCGCGGTCCCTGATTACCCGGCTTTGCGGTGAAGCCCAGGCACCCAGGCGGCTACCCAGGGGACGGACCTGGAAGTAAGCATCCGACTCCTCGGGCGAGACCTTGACCACCCGACCTTCGATGCGCACCTGGCGCTCCAGGGTCGGCCAGAAGAAGGTCATGGCGGCAAACGGTCGCGCCGCGAGCTGTTCGCCCTTGGCGCTCTGATAATTGGTGAAGAAGGTAAAGCCTTGTGTATCCAGGCCCTTGAGCAGCAGGATCCGGCAGTGCGGGCGACCGTCCTGGTCCACCGTAGCCAGGGTCATGGCATTGGCCTCCACCGGTGGCTGTTCGGTTTTCACCGCGTCGGCGAACCACTGGTGGAACAAGGCAAACGGTTCATCCGGGGCCTGGGCCTCGCTCAAACCGTCCCGTGTGTAGTCACGGCGCATATCGGCCAGTGCCTGGGTCATGCGGCTTTATCCTTCTTGCTCAAATAATCAGTTCTTCGCCTGGTCGTTGGTAGCAGCTGGAGCGGCGGCCTTGGCAGGTGCTGGCTTTTTAGCGGCAGGCTTGGCCGGGGCCTTTTTGGCAGCCGGCTTGGCGGCAGCTTTCTTGGCCACGGTTTTTTTCGCCGGAGCGGCAGCTTTTTTGACCGGAGCAGCGGCTGGAGCAGGAACGTCCTGCACAGCGACCATTTCAGCCTTCGGCGGGTTGGCCGAGTTGTACTTGCTCAATAGGGCCAGCATGGTGGTGCGCTGGGTGAACATGATTTCCATGCGACGGTTCAGGGCGCGGCCCTGGTTGCTGTCGTTGGCGGCACGCGGCATCAGGTCACCCATGCCACGCAGCATCAGGCGGTCCTGCTTCAGGCCGCTGAGGCTGAAGATCGAAGCGATGGACTGTGCACGCTCCTTGGTCAGGGCCTGGCTCACCGGCTCGGCACCCGAGGTATCTACATGGCCCAGGACCAGTACGGCAGTTTTCGGATCGCCTTCAACGGCCTTGGCAACACGGGTGAACGGACCCAGGGTCACCGGCAGCAACATCGCCGGGCGTTTCGGGTTGTAGGAGCCATCAACCGGGGCAATCACCACCAATACGTTGTCGCGGCGTTCCAGTTGCAGGTTGCTGTCCTTGATCGCGAGACGCAGGCGTGGCTCGTAGTCGTCCAGCCAGGCCTGGGTGATTTTTGGATCAGGCATCGGGATGTTGGCGACGTCGACCTTGGCCAATGGCTTTGGCTTGCTTTCGAACGGCCACCACCATTTGGTATCGGTATCCGTCTTGGCAACGGCAGGTGCAGCGGCCGGTGCATCAGCCGGGGCGCCGGAGGCAGGCGTTGCCGCCTTGAGGTCGGCCTTCAGGTCTGCCTTGGCGTCGTCGGCTTTCGACGAGAACGGCCACCAGCTGGAGCCGGTATCCGCCTTGGCAACCGGAGCAGGTGCAGCAGCGGCGGGTGCTACCGGCGCTGGCGCCTTGGCCGCTACCGCCGGCTTGGCATCCGGCTTGGTGTCGGCCTGGCTCACTGCGTCCTTGGTAGCAGCCTTATCGGAGCCAAATGACCACCAATGCCCGCCCTCGGCATCATTTTGTGGGGTTTGTGCACAGCCAGTAATAGTGAGGCATAGCGCCAGTGCCAAGGACTTGTTCGATAACATGAGATATCCACAAAATGAGAAAAAACCAGGGGCCTGAATGACCCGTTAAACAGACGCTTTTGGAACATTAAAGTTACAACATTTTGCCTAGCGTCTTTTTGTATGTGCCTTTGTAACAAAAAAACGCAAGACAGCAAGCTATTTACAGACAACCGGCCAATATTCTTACCAACTTTTGCGCCCGCGGGTCCATAAGTACATAAGGGCCCAATGTATTGGTCACGAAACCAAAGGCTACATCATGTTCCGGATCGGCAAACCCCACCGAACCACCGGCCCCGGGATGCCCAAAGGCCCGTGGGCCAAGGCCGAACGTGGCGTTTGGCACGTGCGGTTGATCCAACATGCAACCCAGCCCGAACCGGGTTTGTGTCAATAAGGTTTTATCCGGGCCGATACTGTGTTCGCGGGTCAACTCTTCGAGCATATCGGCTTCCAGCAAACTACCGTCGAGCAGCCCACTATAAAAACCCGCCAGACTTCGCGCATTACCGTGACCATTTGCCGCTGGCTGCTGCATACGCCGCCATTCGGGTTTATTAGTGCTGGTCAGAATAGACGGTGGATTGGTAAATGCACGGGTAGTCATCGCCGTCGGCTCGCGCATCGTTACTTGAAGTAAACGTTGTGCCGCCTCATCGCCAACATTGCCCTTGCCTCGGGCTATATGGGCAACTCGATAAAACTCTTCATCCGCCAACCCCACATGAAAATCCAGGCCCAGTGGCCGTGCAACCCGGGCCACGATGGACTCGCCTGGCCCACGACCGTCGGCGCGGCGCAGCAACTCGCCCACCAGCCAACCATAGGTAATCGCCGCATAACCGTGCCCTTCCCCGAGCTTCCACCATGGCGCTTCGGCGGCGAGGGCGTCGACCATCATCTGCCAGTCGTACAGGGCTTCGGCGGGCAGCGTTTCACGCAGGGCCGGCAACCCGGCCTGGTGGCAGAGCAGATGGCGCAGGGTAATGGCTTCCTTGCCCGCGGCAGCAAACTCCGGCCAGTACTTGGCGACCGGCGCATCCAGCTGCAACTTGCCTTCGGCCACCAGTTGCAGCGCCGTGACGGCCGTAAAGGTCTTGGTGCAGGAGAACAGATTGGCAATGGTGTCGCTGTGCCAGGCCTCGGCACCGTCCTTGTCGGCGGTACCGGCCCACAAGTCGACGACGGTTTCGCCGCCAATCTGGATGCACAGCGCGGCACCACGTTCCTGAGGGTCGTCGAACAGCGCGGCGAAGGCTTCACGCACCGCTTCGAATTGAAGCTCGTAATGACCCTGAATCTGCACCTAAGCCCCCTTGGAAAAGTACTACAGAAAGTGGCCGACATTGTTCCAGCCATTGAGCGATTTGTGAACCCGCTCTCGTCGATCAGCCCCCATCAATGACCTTTGCCGGAATGCCCGCCGGAATGCTCTGCACCCGGCGCTGCTGCATTGCCTTCACGCCCGGGCTTGCCGCCCTCACCGGCGTGGACCGCTGCGGCAGCCTTGGCCTTTTCGGCCTCCTTGCCCAGCTGATCGACGGCAGCCAGGTTACTTTTGCGCACACTGTCGACAAACCCCTGGAACGGCACATCGGTGATGCCGACCAGGCCGAAGTGGCCGTTTTCGCCGTCAAGCAAACGGCCGGTAACCGGCTGGTCCAGGTACTGGAACCAATGCACGCCGACGATCGACGGCTCGGCCATGGCCTGCTTCAGGAAGTTGGCGTAGGCAACCCCACGATCCTCTTCCCGGGCCAGCTGCGTCACGCCGCCCCAGAACGGGCCGCGGTCCGCCGAGCCGAAGTTGAATTCGGTGATCAGCACCGGCTTGTCCAACGTCCGCAGGGCCGCGAAGTCGTAGCCGTCCTGAGGCTTGAGGGTGTACATGTTGAAGCTCAGCACATCGCAATATTGCGCGCAGGACGCCACCGCTTCCGGCGTGCTGACCGCGTATCGGCCACCCAGCAACAGCTGGTTGGGCGCATGCCATTTCAATGCATCGGAGATGGTCTTGAAGTAGGCGTCGGCAAAGGTCTTCTGGAAGTACTTGAAGTCCGCTTCGATTTCCGGGTGCTCCGGGCTTGGCATTGGCGGCACAAAGCCCGGGTCTTCCATCAGTTCCCAGGCGGGCAGCTCGATGCCCCAGGCCCTGGAAAGCCCCTCCTGGTTGCGGTACTTGTCGCGCAATTGCTTGAGAAACGCGCGCTTGGCCGGCACGTCGGTGGTCATGCGCAGGGTGCCGTAGGCCAGGGCGTAGCGGGATTTCGCATCATCACCGGGACCGGCCCAGGCCAGTTCGTTGTCGGCAAAGAAGCCGATCAGCCACGGGTCGTCGCGATGGTCACGGGCGGCAATTGCCACCGCACGCTCGGTGGCCATGGCGAAGCGCGGGTCGAACGGGTCGGGCATGCCGCCCCACCAATCGGTGCCGGTGCTGATGCTCGCGTAATCACCGACGATCGACAGTGGCAAGGTGTAAGGCACGCGGTCGGCGGTCGCCAGCTGCGGCGCACTCCAGTTGCCCACAGTATTGAAACCCCAGGCCCGCAGGCGGTCGAGGGTGTGGCTGACCCAGCGTTTCTGGTCGAAACCTTCCGGAGCACAAGGTGCCGGCGGCACGCACGGCTGGCCATAGGTACGCTGCAGGTTGGCGCCATAGAAGTCGTACCAGCGGCCGACATTAAAGCTGCGCCCCTGATCGGCACCATTGCCGCTGCGGCTGTCACCGCTGCCGTAGTATTTGTCGAAAGGCTCGCCGGCCTTGGGCAGCGCGGCAAACATCCATTCGCGGCCCGCCACGTAGGTCTGGCTGTTGTCCGGGGCGACGGTGTTGACGCCCAGGGAGTAGAACGGATGGCCTTCCGGTGTCACCAGGTACCAGCGCCCGTCGCGCTTCTCGGTGCGGAAGAAGCCGCTGGCGTCAAAGGCCGGGCCCTTGTTCCAGCCGCCGAATTTGTCCAGGGAGGCCTTGTCGCGCTCGGCCAGCCAGCCCTTGAGCTGTTGCTGTTCCTTGACCGCTGCGGCCCTCAACTGCTCGTCGCTGCTGACTTTCTCCGGCCACCGGGCGCGGGTGGACTGCCCATAGGCGTCCACCAGATCGCTGTAGGTAGCCTTGAGTACCGGCGCGATGTCCTGCACGCCAAAGCGTTCGAGCAAGATGCTTTGGGCAACGTTCGGCTTGATCATCGACAGGGTCACCGACACGATCTGGCTGCGGTCGATCTCCCCTTCGCTGCTGGCCAGCAGCACGCGCTGGCCATCGACGGTGATCGGCATCGGCGGGCCGGCCTTCATCCCCTGGCTCAGGGGCGAGTTGGCTTGCAGCGGAATCAACAGCGTTTGCGCGGGACCGGCTGGCAGGTCGATACGGCTGAACAGCGTCCGGCCGTCATTGCTCTGCACCTTGACGTACAGGGTCAGCGCCCAGTCCATCGCACTTTGAATACGCAGGCTCATGGCACCGGATTGCGACCAGTCCCAGGCGCCGGTCTGCGGGCTGAGCACCAGGCTCGGTTCGGCCGCCGGGTTGAAGGTGATACGGCGCAGCACTTCGCCTTCAGCGGTTTGTTCGGCGTTGTATTGCGGCAGGCTGGCGTCCTGGG
Source organism: Pseudomonas sp. F9001 (assembly GCF_013385435.1). Classification (NCBI taxonomy): domain Bacteria; kingdom Pseudomonadati; phylum Pseudomonadota; class Gammaproteobacteria; order Pseudomonadales; family Pseudomonadaceae; genus Pseudomonas; species Pseudomonas sp. F9001. The sequence goes on along the minus strand of NZ_JACAPX010000054.1, from coordinate 26,990 downwards.
TCGCCACCTTGACCACATCGGCGGGCCGTACAAAGTTGAACAAGGTTTGTTGCCCGGCAGGCGCAGCCAGCAATGGCGCGGCAAACAACAGGGCAAAAACAGCGGGCAGCGTGCGAATCATGTGAACAAGGTTCTCCCAAACGGCCGGTGACTGGCCTGATGACGTGAAGCGATGGTGAGATAGACCACAAAGTGGGCGAATTCGCCCACTGGGCCTTAAGAAATTTCCCGCCGAAACGGCGGTAAAGCATTCAGGATAGCTTTCCCATAGCGCTGGGTAACCAGACGCCGGTCAAGCAAGGTGATGGTGCCGCGATCTTCTTCGGTACGCAGCAGGCGGCCGCAGGCCTGGACCAGTTTCAAGGAAGCGTCCGGCACCGAGATCTCCATGAACGGATTGCCGCCCCGGGCTTCGATCCATTCGGCCAACGCGGCTTCCACCGGATCATCCGGCACCGAGAACGGGATCTTGGCGATCACCACGTGTTCGCAGTAGGCACCGGGCAAATCCACACCCTCGGCGAAACTCGCGAGGCCGAACAGCACGCTGGAATCGCCGCCATCCACCCGCGCCTTGTGCTTGTTCAGGGTTTCCTGTTTCGACAGGTTGCCCTGGATAAACACTTGCTTGCGCCAGTCACGGTCGAGGCCGTCGAACACGTCCTGCATCTGTTTGCGGGACGAGAACAACACCAGCGTGCCCCGTGAGCCCTCCACCAATGATGGCAGGTCACGAATGATCGCCGCCGTATGGGCCGGCGCATCCCGTGGGTCGGCCTTGAGGTCCGGTACCCGCAGCACACCGGCGTCGGCGTGATGGAACGGGCTGGGCACCACGGCGGTGACGGCCTTCTTCGGCAGCCCGGCGCGCATGCGGAAGCGGTCGAAGGTGCCCAGGGCCGTCAGCGTAGCCGAGGTGACCAAGGCACCGTAGGCCACGTTCCACAGATTGCGTCGGAGCATTTCCGCCGCCAGGATCGGGCTGGCGTTGACCTCGATATCGAACAGCGCACCGCTTTCCGACAGGGTCAGCCAACGGGCCATGGGCGGGTTGTCTTCCGGGTCTTCGACGGTAAAGGCGGTCCACAACTCCCAGTTGCCCTGGGACCGGGACAGCAGGCTGCCAAACAGCGGGTACCATTCTTCAGCCTGATTGCTGGCGATGCCGATATTGACCTCGCCATCCATGCCTTCCTTGAGCAAATCGGTGAGACGGGTGAACAAGTCGGTCAGGCGCGAAAAGCCCTTTTTCAGCTCGACGCCCATTTCGCGCATGTGCTCGGGGATCAGCCCGCCAACGAAACGATGGCGCGGCCGTTCGCGACCTTCCACATCTTCGCCGGGCTTGAAGTCTGCCACCTGCTCGCAGGCGCTGAACATGAATTGCTGCTGGGTCTTGATCTCCCGCGCCAGCTCCGGCACCTGCTCGATCAACTTGCCCAGGTCGCCCGGCAGCGGGTGCTGGGCGAGCAACTTGGTGAGGTTCTTGGCCGTGGTTTCCAGCCAGTCGGCGGTGGAGCGCAGCCGCGTGTAGTGAGCAAAGTGGCCGATGGCCTTGTCGGGCAGGTGATGGCCTTCGTCGAACACGTAGAGTGTGTCGCGCGGGTCGGGCAACACGGCGCCGCCCCCCAGGGCCAGGTCGGCGAGGACCATGTCATGGTTGGTGACAATAACGTCGACCTTGCCCATGCCCTCCCGGGCCTTGTAGAAGGCGCACTGGCCGAAGTTGGGGCAATGACGGTTGGTGCACTGGCTGTGATCGGTGGTCAGCCGTGCCCAGTCGGCGTCTTCCAGGGCATTGGGCCAGCTGTCGCGGTCGCCGTCCCATTTATTGCCCGCCAGTTTCTCGATCATGCTGGTAAACAGCTTCTGACTGACCTCATCGACTTCGATCTTGAAGCCTTCTTCTTCGAACAGCGAGGCAGTGGCGGTTTGCGCGTGGCCTTCCTGCAACAGCACGTCGAGCTTGGACAGGCACATATAGCGCCCACGGCCCTTGGCCAGGGCGAAGGTGAAATTCAGGCCGCTGTTGCGCATCAGGTCGGGCAGGTCTTTGTAGACAATCTGCTCTTGCAGGGCGACGGTAGCGGTGGCAATCACCAGGCGCTTGCCGGCGGCCTTGGCGGTGGGGATCGCCGCCAGGCTGTAGGCCACGGTTTTACCGGTACCGGTGCCGGCCTCGACGGCCACCACGGCGGGGTCGCCACTGCGCCGACCTTCGTCGTCGGTGTCGATATCCCCGAGGACCTTGGCGACTTCGGCGATCATCAGGCGCTGGCCGTACCGCGGTTTCAAGCTCTTGGCTTCGAGAAAACGCGAGTAGGCGCCCTGGATCGTGGTTTTGAGTTCAGTGCTGATCATGGATAGTCGGGCGCAAAAAACGCTGGATAAATTTTCAGTGGTTCGGATCGGCCGCTATCATACCCCGCTAATTAATCCCGCGCAGAACGGAGTACCCCAATGACCGTCTTTAGCTTCGCTTACACCCTGCATGTACTGGCCGCCCTGATCTGGGTCGGCGGTATGTTTTTCGCCTGGATGATCCTGCGCCCCGCCGCCATGGCCGCGCTGGACGGGCCGGCCCGGCTGAAACTCTGGGTAAATGTGTTTCAACGTTTTTTCGTGTGGGTCTGGGTGGCGGTGCTGGTGTTGCCGATCAGCGGTGTCGGCCTGCTGCAACTGCGCTTCAGCGGGTTTGAGACCGCGCCGCGTTATGTACAGCTCATGATGGGGTTGTATGTGGTGATGACGGCGCTGTTTATCCGGATTCAGGCGCTGAAGTTGCCGGAGCTGCGCGTGGCGGTGGCGGCTGAGGATTGGCCGGCCGGGGCTGCGGCCTTGGGGCAGATTCGTAAATTGGTGGGGATCAACTTGATAGTGGGGTTGGTGCTGGTGGCGATTGCTTCGGCACGGCCGATGTTCTAAAGCGCCTAGTAGACCGCTTTCGCGAGCAAGCCCGCTCCCACATTTGGAATGCGTTTCAAATGTGGGAGCGGGCTTGCTCGCGAAAGCGTCAGGCCAGTCGCGTTAGAGCCTCTGAATGGTCACAGCACCCGCAGGCCCCGCTGGCCCCGGCTGCCCTTCCAACCCGGCCCGGCCCTTTTCGCCGCCATCCGCGCGGTACACCAGGCACCCCTTGGACTGCCCGCCTTTACCCGGCTTGCCCGCCGTGCCCGCCAAGCCACCGGCTCCGCCGTCCACCCAGACCTTGATCTTCTCGCCCGGGAAGTCCTGCGGCAATTCCACACGGACCTGCGCGCCCGCCGCGCCCGGCAGCCCGTCGCCGCCGTTGTCGCCATTGGCACCGCGCCCGGCCGAACCCCAGGTGCAGCCCGGGTCTTCGCCGTTGGCACCATCCAGCCCGGCATAACCCTGGGCACCCGCGCCACCGCGGGCATCCACCGACAGCTCATCGGCCGTCAGCGAGTTAATCCGCAACACCAGGTCACGCCCCGCCTTGGCCGGGCGCTCATGGGTACCGGGAGCGCCGCGTGAGGTGATCTGGCTGCCCTGCTCCAGCTGCGCCTGACGCACCTGCAGTTGCAACGTGGTGCTACCGGGCACGATGGCGATTCGCGCGTCGCGGCCCAGGTGCAGTTCATCCACGGTCACCTGGGTGATATTGGCGGGAATCAGCAAGGTGCCGTAATCCGCCACGTCCAGTCGCTCCAGTTGCAACACACCACTGCTGTTGGGCAGGCGCATCAAGGAGTTGGTCTCGACGCTGACGCTCTGGGCCAGGGCAATGGGGCTGACCAGCAGGGCCAACAGAAAAACCTTACGCATGATTGGCCTCCTTGTTTACATCATTAGTCGGTGTCGGCGTCGAAAAGCTCTGCACATGGAACATACCCACCAGCAGGATCTGCAAGCGGTCACGCCAGGGATGGGCACGGGTTTTCACACTGCCGTTGAACAACAGCAGTTCCAGAACATGGGTCAGCAACAACAGGCTGCCGGCCAGGTTGACCAACAGGTGGAACGGGTTGATCAGCGGTGTGATCAGGTTGACCACCACCACGACCCAGAACAGCAACGTCAAGAATTTACCCAGCCCCCAAAACACCTTCATCCCGCACGCTCCCCTTGCACATTATTCTTTGGGCGCACAGTAACGACTTCTACAGGCGTTGTGCCAGTGAAGGATTAAAAAATTGATGAAGGGGCCCCTGGGGATTCCACAGGGGCCTTGAGGCGGGGTCAGCGGTTGATCTGAATTTCCACGCGGCGGTTCAGCGCGCGGCCATCAGCGGTTTTGTTATCGGCTACGGGGTGGCTTTCGCCGGCGCCGGTCACGGAGACAAAACTGCTGCGCGGGATGCCGGAACTGACCAGGTAGTCGGTCACCGAATGAGCGCGTCGTTCAGAGAGTTTCTGGTTGTAGGCATCTTTACCGACACTGTCGGTATGCCCGCTGACGCGCAGCTGCGCACTCGGGGCCTCTTTTTTCAGGCGGGTGGCAATCACGTCGAGCTTGGTTTTGTCGGCAGCCGTGAGCTTCGCGGAGTCGAACTCGAAGTGCACGTCACGAATCACGATGGTTTCTTCCTTGACCACCACCACTTCCTCTTGAACCACCGCTACCGGCACCGGAGGGCAGCCATTGGCGTCGACCTGCACGCCTTTTGGCGTGCCAGGGCACTTGTCGCGGCTGTCCGGTACGCCATCGCCGTCCTCGTCACCGTCGCCATGCACCCAGCAATAGGCGCCAGCCATGCCGCCAATCAGCAGCGCGCCGTAGCCTGCATAGGACGAGCTTTGGGTCGCACCAATGGCAGCACCTGTCACACCGCCGACGGCGGCACAGGTGGGCCAGTCGGTTTTTTGCAAGCCTGCGCAACCTGTCAATACTCCGGTTAGCAGAACCAAGGGTAGAGCTGTCCGCATGATGCTCATCTGACTTTCTCCTGAGGGGATCGGCGGGGGCCGACGAGTGGAGTAAAGACGGCTCTTTTCATCTGCGCCAGCGTGTCACACCCCAGTATTCATTGGGCCGAGCGGTTTATTCTCGCCGCCCGCTCTAGGCCCGCACGCTCAGGCAGGCTAGTCTCTACGGTCCTGATGTGAGGATCTTCGATGACTGCCGGTATTTCTTCCCGTACACCCCAGCAAGCGCTCGCTGCGCTGCTTGATCTTCACGCGCCCAAACGCCTGTTGTTATTGGGCGCCAGCCAGTTCCCGGCGCTGGATGCCTTTAAGGAAGCACACCCGGATACCGTGGTGTCCTTCGCCGAGCCCGGTCCCTTGCCCACCGACCTCGCGGCCCAGCGTTTTGACCTGGCACTGGCGGTCGGTTGCCTGGAACACCTGTCAAAACCTGCGGGCCTGACCTTGCTGGGGGGCATTCGCAACCTCAATGCCAGTCGCATTGCGGTGCTGGTGGACCTGGAGGCCTGCCACTGGAAAGACACCGATTTCTTCTCCCTGGCCCTGCAAGCCAGCGAGCGTTTCCAGCGCGACGATCAGGTTTTGACGCTGTTTACCTATGATCTGCTTGACTATAAACAGGTGCCGGATTGGCTGAACGCCCGCTTCTGGGCCAACCCGCAAAATTTTGGAAAGTATTGGTGGTAACCCGATGAGTACATCCATTTGCCCCTGCGGCAGCGGCAACCTGCTGGATGCCTGCTGCGGTCATTATCACGCCGGCCACCCGGCCCCCTGCGCCGAAGCGCTGATGCGTTCGCGCTACAGCGCCTACGTGTTGGGACTGGTGGACTACCTGGTGGCAACCACCCTGCCTGCGCAGCAAGCCGGGCTGGACACGGCCGCCATCGGCGCCTGGAGCGCCCAAAGCACCTGGCTGGGCCTTTCAGTGGAAAGCTCCGAGGTGTTCGGCGGCCAGCCGGAACACGCCTTCGTGACCTTTACCGCTCGCTGGCATGACAGCACCGGCGAACACAGCCACCGCGAGCGCTCATCTTTCGTACAGAACAATGAGCACTGGTACTTTATCGACCCGACAGTGGACGTGAAGGCCGGGCGTAATGACGCCTGCGTGTGTGGCAGCGGGCAGAAATTCAAGAAGTGCTGTTCCGGCTACCTCTGACATTCATTGATACCCGACAGGCTCTCGCTTGCTATGCTGACTCTTCACACGGAGTAACGGCATGGTTTCTCAGGCGCGGGTATTCAGGACTTACAGCCTTCTGCTGGCATTGATGCTGGGGCTCTCCGGCTGCGCGTCGTGGTTCGCCGACGATACGCCCGCCCCCGAGGTGCGTCTGGTCAAGGTCGACCCCGTGCGGGTCAAGTTGCTGGAGCAGAAGTTCAAGCTGTATTTCCGCGTGGATAACCGTGACGACAACGACCTGACCGTACGCGGCCTGGTTTACAAGGTCAGCCTCGGCACGATGGTGCTGACCGAAGGCGAGTCCAACGAATGGCTGACCGTGCCACCCCACAGCCACGCTTTTTTCCGGGTATCGGTGCGCACCAACCTGTGGCCGCAGATCCGCGATGTGGTCGACATGCTGAAAAATCCGCGCGATCCCGTGCCCTATCGTCTTGAAGGCGAGTTGAAAACCGGTTTATTTATCGGGAACGACGTGCAGGTGTTGCGCAATGGCGAGATAATCCCCGGCGATTTTATTCCGGAGCGACATCGATGACTCAGCAACCCCATGTCCATGGTCCCGACTGCAACCACGATCACGATCATCATGATCACGACCACGGCCATGTCCACGGCCCGAACTGCGGCCACGCTCACCAGGAGCCGGTGCGCAATACGTTGAAGGACGTGGGTCGTAACGATCCTTGCCCGTGCGGCAGCGAGAAGAAATTCAAGAAGTGCCACGGGGCTTGAGTTAAGAAACCCGATTCTCGAAACACTGCACATCCAAATGTGGGAGCGGGCTTGCTCGCGAAAGCGCAGTGTCAGTCAACCTCTCTGTTACTGATACACCGCTTTCGCGAGCAAGCCCGCTCCCACATTTAGCCTGTATTTCAAGGCCAGGATTTGCGCTGAAACTCCAACACGACCTCCAATCCCCCACCCTCCCGATTGCTCAAGCCCAACCGCCCGTCATGGGCACTGGCGATCGTATGCGCGATACTCAGCCCCAGCCCGTAACCACCGGTTTCCACATTGCGTGAGCCTTCCACCCGGTAAAACGGCTCCATCACCTGTTCCAGTTGCTCCTGGGGAATCCCCGGCCCACGGTCGCTGATGACGATCTTCAAGCTGTCCGCCTTGTCTTCTACCCGCACCACCACCTCGGAGCCATAACGCACCGCGTTCTCCAGCAAGTTCTGCACGCAACGCTTGAGACTGCGGGCATACCCCGGCAATGGCTGTTTGGCCCGCCCTTCTATCGTCACCGTCTCGCCCACGTCCTGCAGGTCCGCCTGCAAGCTTTGCAGCAAGGCGTTGATGTCGATGTTCTGGCGCTTCTCGTTGATTTCGCCGCTGCTGACGAAGTCCAGGGTGCTGGAAACCATGTGCTCCATTTCTTCCAGGTCGCTGCGAAAACGTTCCTTGGTGCGGTTGTCGTCGAGCATTTCCGTACGTAACCGCAGGCGCGTAATGGGCGAGCGCAGGTCGTGGGAAATCGCCGCCAGGAAGCGCGTCCGCTCGGCGATGTTGGCGATCAGCCGCTGCTGCATGGCGTTGAACGCCTGGGCGGCACGGCGCACTTCGGTGGGCCCATCGAGGGCCAGCGGTGGCCGCTGGATGTCCCGGCCCAAGGCTTCGGCAGCCTTGGCCAGGGCGTTGAGCGGGCGAATGGCCAGGCGCACCGCCACCAGGGCAATGATCACCAGCACCAATACCCGCAGCAGATAAATGCGCATCACGTAATCGAACAGCAAGTCCATCGGCGAAGTACTGGTCCAGCCTTGTTCCTCGGTGGCCTGCACCTGCAGCCAGCGCCCGTCCGGCAAACGCAGGTCAATCAGGAATTGCCCCACCACAGGCCTGGAGCTGAGCAGAGTCGACAGCCCGGCATGCTGGCCCTCGGCATCCAGCAGCTTGAGGCTCAACAGATGCAGGTTCTGGGTGTAGCCGGTTTTCTCCGAGAGCACTTTATTCAGCAAGCGCTCGGTGGCCTGGTCGCTGTCGCTGATGCTGCTTGTCACATCACTGGCCTGGTCACTCAGGGTCAGGCGAAAGCGCGGCGTATCGAGCAGCTTGATCAGCACATCCGCCTGCGCCGGATCGCTGTGTACCAGCCGCACCACGTCCGCCAGCCGCGTGGCGATCAGCCGGCTGGGGATTTCCAGCACCTGGCCGTGGCGCATGTCGTACCAGATGCTGCTGGTCAGGGCCTGGGCCGCGAGCATGCCGCTGACCAGGATCAGCACCAGCCGGCCGAACAGCGAACGCGGCAGCAGTTTCACGATTGCAGCGCCACGTCGTCGGCGGTGAGCATGTAACCCTCGTTGCGCACGGTCTTGATCAAACCGGCCGGCAACTGCGAGCGCAGTCGGCTGACGCACACATCAATCGAGCGGTCGAACGGCGTGCTGTCTTTGTCGAACACGTGGTTGAGCAAAAAGTCGCGGCTCAGCGGCCGGTTGGGATGCTGCAACAACAGGCGCAACACCCGGTAATCGGAGTTGCCGAGGCTGACCACCACGCCTTCCGGCGAAAGCAATTGGCGGGCCCGGGTGTCCAGCTGCCAGCCGGCAAAGCTGATGCTCGGTGCTTCATCGAGCCGCGCCCGGTCCGGAAAACTCTGCACCCGGCGCAGCACCACCTTGATCCGCACCAGCAACTCCCGCGGGTCGAACGGCTTGGGCAGGTAATCGTCGGCGCCGATTTCCAGGCCGACGATCCGGTCGATCAGCGTGCCCTTGGCGGTGAGCATGATCACCGGCGTGTTGGAGCTGACGCGCAATTCGCGGCACAAACTCAGGCCGTCTTCGCCGGGCAACATCAGGTCGAGGACGATCAGGTCGATGACATTCAGCGCCAGGCGGCGGCGCATTTCCTTGCCGTCGCCGGCGGTGGACACCTGGAAGCCGGCGTCACTCAGGTAGTCGCACAGCAATTGGCGGATTTGCGGGTCGTCATCAACGATCAGCAGGTGGTCTTGCTTGGCCATGGGGCAATTCGTCCGAAACTCAAAAGGCAGGAGATAGCCGAAACTTCAGCCAGGAGTACGCGCAAATGTAATGGAATGTTGTGGGAAGCGGTAATCACGCATCCACATTACAAAGCCACGGCATGGCGGCCGGTATCGGTCTTTAGACTACCGAATCTAAATGAGATTAATTGTAATTTAGCCTAGGTCACTCCGAATGCCATTGCCTACCCCTCGCGCCCTGTCGCTGCAATCTACCCTTGCGCCGATGTTCGGCCTGCTTGCCGCCGGCAGCGTTTCTCCCACCGCCTGGGCCGATGCGCCGGTGGCGGCGTCGAATGATTCAGTGCTGAGCCTGCCGGAAATCAAGATCGACGGTGAAGCCACTTCCACCTTTAAAGTCGACCGGGTGACCTCGGCAAAAATCAGCCAGCCGCTGCTTGATGCCCCGCAAAGCGTAACCATCGTCCCGCAGCAAGTGCTCAAGGAGCAAAACGCGCAGACCTTGCAGGAAGTGTTGCGCAACGTGCCGGGCATCACCTTCATGTCCGGCGAAGGCAACCTGGGCTGGGGCGACCTGTTTTCGATTCGCGGGTTTTCCTCGGAGCAGAGCCTGACCGTCGACGGTGTGCGCGATGCCGGCCAATCGACCCGCACCGACACCTTCAACCTGCAACAGGCAGAAGTGTTCAAGGGCACCGGCTCGATCGAATCCGGCGTTTCCGCGGTAGGCGGCAGCGTCAACCTGGTGAGTAAAGAGGCGCATCTGGGGGATGCCAACAAACTCTCGGCCGGCATCGGCACCGACAGCTACCGCCGCCTCACCGGCGATTTCAACCAACAACTGAATGACACCACCGCCCTGCGCATCAACCTGATGAAGCACTACAACCAGGTGGCCGAGCGTGACGACGTGGACTACGACCGCTGGGGCATCGCGACCTCCCTCGGCTTCGGCCTGGGCACCGACACCCGCCTGTTTATCGACACCTTCTACCAGAAGGACGACAACACGCCGGACGGCGGTGTGCCGATCCAGCGCGGCACCGACGGCGACCGCATGCCGGGAGTCAAGCGCTCCAACTGGTATGGCGACTCGCACCTGTACACCCAGCAGACCAAAACCACTTCGCTGACCACCCGCTTCGAGCATGATTTCGACTGGAACGAAGCGACCCTGAAGAACCAGACCAAGTGGGAGCGTACCGACAACTTCGCGGTGCTCTCGCCCGCGCGCTTCTTCGCCGCCAACGGCAATGGCCAAAAAACCTGCACCGGCACGCGCTGTGCGACCTTGGGCTACACCGGCGTAGGACCGATCAGCCAAGTGCCCGGCAGCACGGTAAATGCCTACCCGGGATACGCCAACAGCGGTAACACCGCCTACGGTATTTTGCGAGGGAGCGACTTCGGCCAGTCGACGCGCTATACCATCCTCGACAACCAGACCGACTTCGCCTTCAAGCTCAATACCGGCGGGCTGGAACACGCGGTGGTCAGCGGGCTCGAGTTCTATCACGAGACCTACGGCGGCCTGAAACGCAACGCCGAAGTGCCAGCCGGCGACCTGTTCTTCGACATGAACGACCCGAACCACAGCTTCGCCAGCAGCGAAGTGACCAAGGGTGAAGGCCAGCCACGCTCAGTGATCGACAACGCCGGCATCTACCTGGGTGACACCATCACCCTGAATGAACAGTGGCAAGTGCTCGGCTCCCTGCGCTACGACAACTGGCAGGCCAAAACCACCCAGCGTGGCCAAGCGTCCATCGACAGCACCGACGGTGCCGTGAGCGGCCGGGTCGGCGCGGTGTACAAGCCGTTGCCTAACGGCAGCATCTACGTGTCCTACAGCGAAGCGGCACAACCGTCAGCCCTGGGCGCGTCGACCAACAACCAGATCTACGGCGCCGCGAGCACCAGCAACTACACCCCGGCCAAGTCGAAGACCTACGAGATCGGCACCAAGTGGGACATTGCCCACGACCTGCTGAACGTCACCGCCGCGATCTTCCGCACAGAACTGGACAACTCCTGGGAATACCAGGACGGCGAAAGCGCTCCGGTACGCGCCCTCCCCGCCAAGCGCGTAGACGGTGTGGAACTGGGCCTGCAAGGCAATATCAGCCCGCGCTGGACGGTGTACAGCGGGTTCTCCGCGCTGAAAAGCACCCAGACCAAAGGGGCCAACAAAGGCGAGGAAGCCAAGAACGTTCCCGACCTGACCGCCAACCTGTGGACCACCTACGCCGTCACCGACGACCTGAGCCTGAGTTACGGCGCGCAATACGTAGGACGCCGCCGCTACAGCGACAACAAATACGTCGGCGGCCTGAACAACAACAGCAGCTACGCCACCGGCCCGTCCGGCGTGTACGCGATCTACACCCGTGACCACGAAAAGGCCCCCGGCTACTGGCTCAACAACGTGGCTGCGCAATACAAAGTGACCAGGCAAACCACGGTCAACCTCAACCTGAACAACGTGTTTAACAAGTTCTACTACAGCCAGATCGGCGCGTCCCTGGACGGCTTCCAGCTCTACGGCATTCCGGGCGCCGGGCGCACGCTCACCGCCAGTGTCGACTATGAGTTTTAAGCCGTGCTGATCGAAATCCCCGGCCTGTTGAGTGCCGAAGAAGTCGCGGTGGCCGTCGCCACCCTGCTCGATCAACCGTGGGTCGACGGCAAGGTCACTGCCGGGCAACGCTCGGCCATGGCGAAAAACAACCGGCAGCTGTCGGAAGACGCGCCGGTAGCGATTCGCCTGGGTGAGCAGATTCTGTCGCGGCTGTCGGACAACGCGCTGTTCATGTCCGCCGCCCTGCCGAAGAAAATCTACCCGCCGCTGTTCAACCGCTACAGCGGCGGCGAAGCCTTCGACTGGCATATCGACAATGCGATTCGCGGCCTCAAGGGTGTGCGCGAACGGGTGCGCACCGACATCTCCGCCACCTTGTTCCTGGCTGATCCGGCCAGCTACGACGGCGGCGAACTGGTGATCCGCGACACCTTCGGCGAGCACGCGGTGAAGCTGCCCGCAGGGCACCTGCTGATTTATCCCGGCAGCAGTTTGCACAAGATCAACCCGGTCACTCGCGGCGAGCGCATCGCCAGTTTCTTCTGGGTCGAAAGCCTGGTGCGCGAAGACAGCCAGCGCCAACTGCTGCTGGACATGGACGTGGCGATTCAACGCCTCACCGCGCAACACGCCGACGACCACGCGCTGCTGCAACTGAGCGGCGCCTATCACAACCTTTTGCGGCGCTGGAGCGATGTCTGATGCGCCGCCTTCACCTGGAGTTCTCGCCATGCTGAAACCCCGCAACTTCCTCAAGCTGGGCGCGCTGTTTGCCGTGCTGATCCTCGGCCACGCCGAAACCGCCGCCGCCCATGAAGTCACCGACGTGCTGGGCCGCAAGGTCGAGGTGCCAGACCACGTGCAGCGCGTGGTGCTCGGCGAAGGCCGGCTGATTTCGGCCTTTGCCTTGCTGGACAAGGACGCGCCATTCCAACGGATTGTCGGCTGGCAGAATGACTTGAAACTGTTGGACGCCCACACCTATAACGCCTACGTGGCGAAATTTCCGACGGTAAAAGACATTCCGCTGATTGGCCAGGCGTCGGAGCAAAGCGTCAGCGCCGAGGAAATTCTTTCGCTGAAACCGGACCTGGCGGTGTTCAGCATTTCCGGCCATGGCCCGACTGAACACAGCCCGGTGGCGGACGTGTTGGCCAAGGCGGGCATTGCAGTGTTGTTCGTCGACTTCCGCATCAACCCGGTGCAAGGCACCCACGCCAGCATGACCGCCCTGGGCCAGGCCCTGGGCCGGGAAACCCAGGCCAAGGCGTTCCTCGACTTTTATGACCAGCACATCAAGGTGATCACCGACGCCGTCGCCACCTTGCCGGCCGGGCCGCGCCCGAGCGTGTTCCTGGAATTGCTGGCCGGCGCCTGGCAGGCACCGGGGCACACCACTGGCAAGAGCGGCATGGGTGAAGTGATCAAGCTGGTGGGCGGGCGCAACATCGCCGCCGACGTGGTGCCGGGGGCGCTGGGAGATATCAGTGTCGAGTACGCGCTGAAAGCTGACCCGGATGTGTATGTGGCCACCGGCAATCACAAGCCCGGGTTGATTCTGGGTGCTGGCGTGAGCAACGAAGACGCGCGTGCCGCGTTTGATACCGTGCTGGCCCGCCCTGAGTTTGTGAACCTTCGGGCGATTCGTGAGGGCAATTCCCACGGTCTGTGGCATGACTTCTACAACTCGCCGTACAACCTGCTGGCGATTGAAGCGCTGGCCAAGTGGGTGCATCCGGAATTGTTCGCCAAGCTGGATCCCAAGGCGACCATGGAAGCGATGAACCAACAGTTCCTCGGCATGCCGCTGCAGGGTGCTTACTGGATTGATGGCAAGGCCAAGTAACTAAGGCTCACAACCCATTCCCTGCCTGTACACGGTTCCTGTGGGAGCTGGCTTGCCTGCGATAGCGGTGTTGGATTCACCATCGCCATCGCAGGCAAGCCAGCTCCCACACTGACCGTGTACCGGCAGGGATTTTCGTCGTTTTCAAGGCTGCGAATCCAATGACCACTCAAACCCTCGACCTCGCCACCGCCAGCCAAGGCTATCGCCGCCTGCTCGCGCGTCGTTGCTGGCTGCTGGCCCTGCTGGGTGGCGCGCTGATGTGCGCGATCCTCGTGGACCTGGCCAGCGGCCCGTCGGGCATGGGCCTTGGCGCCCTGCTCGATGGCTTGCTGCACCCGGCCCACCTGAGCGCCACCGACCAGGTGATCATCTGGAACGTGCGCCTGCCCTACGCCTTGATGGCGGTGTTGGTCGGTTGCGCGCTGTCGCTGGCGGGCGCCGAGATGCAGGCGATCCTTAACAACCCGCTCGCCAGTCCATTCACCCTGGGGGTTTCCTCGGCGGCGGCGTTGGGCGCGTCCCTGGTGATTGTGTTTCCGGTGACGACGCTGTGGGTGTCGGCCAATACGGCGATTTCCATTTCAGCCTTTGTGTTTGCCGCCGCCTCGGTCTTTTTGCTGCAAGCCATGTCGCGGCTGCGCGGTGCCGGGGTGGAAAGCCTGGTGCTGTTCGGGATTGCCCTGGTGTTCAGTTGCAACGCGGTGGTCGCCCTGTTGCAACTGGTCGCCACCGAAGATGTGCTGCAACAACTGGTGTTCTGGACCCTGGGCAGCGTGACCCGGGCCAACTGGGACAAGCTCGGCATCCTCGCGTTGGTGGTCGCCGTGGTCATGCCCTTTTCCTTCGCGGCCGCGCCACGCCTGACCCTGTTGCGCATGGGCGAAGACCGCGCGCAAAGCTTCGGTGTCGATGTGAAGCGCCTGCGGTTTTTCTCGTTGTTGCGTATCAGCCTGCTGTCGGCCACCGCCGTGGCGTTTGTGGGAACCATCGGATTTATCGGCCTGGTGGGTCCGCACATCGCGCGGATTCTGGTGGGTGAAGACCAGCGCTTCCTGCTGCCGGCCAGCGCGCTTGTCGGCGCGTTACTGTTGTCGCTGTCATCCATCGCCAGCAAGCTGATCATGCCCGGGGTGATCGTACCCGTGGGTATCGTCACCGCGCTGGTGGGCGTGCCGATTTTCGTGTTGCTGGTGTTCAAGCGCGGGAGGCAGTTATGAGCAGCGGGCTGTCGATTCAGAACGCCCAGGTCAGCTATGGCCGGCGCCAGATTGTGCATGACCTGAGTTTGCCAACCCTGGCCCACGGCAGCCTGACCGCGTTGATCGGGCCGAACGGTGCGGGCAAGTCGACGTTGCTGCGGGCGGTGGCGGGGCTGGAAAAGATGCAGGGCGTTGTCAGATTGGGTGACCTGGACCTGACGAAAATGTCCGTCGGTGACCGCGCCCGGCGTGTGACCTATATGCCGCAAAACCTTCCGCCGGGCTTGAGCCTGAGTGTGATGGAAAGCGTGATCGCGGCGCTGCGGGTGGCGAACGTCGAGGGCATTGCGCTTTCAAGCGACGCGTGCATGCGCGAGGCCTTTGATGCGTTGCAAAGGATTGGCATCGCTCATCTGGCGGATCAGCTATTGAGCACGTTATCCGGCGGCCAGCGGCAACTGGTCAGCCTGGCGCAACTGATTGCGCGCCGGCCACAGGTGATGCTGCTGGATGAACCCACCAGTGCGCTGGACTTGAACTACCAGTTGAAGGTCATGGATTGCGTGCGCGACCTGGTGCGGGAACACAACCTGATCGCCGTGGTGGTGCTGCACGACATCAACCTCGCGGCGCGCTATGCCGACCATATCGCGGTGCTGCGCCAGGGCAGGCTGTACGCCAGTGGCGCGGCGTATGACGTGCTGGATACGGCGCTGTTTGCCGAAGTCTATGGTGTGCGGGTACGCATCGAGCGATGCTCACAACAAACGTTGCAGGTGTTGGTGGACGGCGCGGTGGCTTAGATCCTCTGTGGCGAGGGAGCTTGCTCCCGTTGGGCTGCGTAGCAGCCCCAAAATCTGTGCACGCGCGTCTTCAGGCGGACTGAGGTGAGGCACTCGGGAGCGCTTCGCACTGGAGCTCCAGCCTGGTCCAGCGGGAGCAAGCTCCCTCGCCACAACGGTCACTCCAGCAACTGTTTGGAGGAAATCACTGTGGCGTACTCGCCGTGCAGGTTACCCAACGACATGGCATGTACCGCCTGCGCCGAATGCATCTGCCCGAAAAAGTCCGCCTTGTCGAAGGTGTAGCAGGCATCTTCGATAACCCACGTCTCAAACCCCAGGTTGCCGGCACTGCGGGCCGTGGCCTCCACCGAGTTATGGGTGGCCACGCCCACCAGCACCACTTGCCGAAGCCCGGCCTCATGCAACCTCGCTTCCAGCCCCGTCCCACAAAATGCGTCCGGCACCCGTTTCTGGATCAACTGCTCACCCGCCTGCGGAATAAATGCATCCTGAAACTCCACCCCCGACTGCTGCGGCCAGAACACCGATTCCGGCGAATGGGAAAGATGCTGCACATGAATCACCGGCCAGCCTTCGCGCCGCCAATGCGCCAGCAACGCCAGCATGCGCGCCTCGGCGTGCGGATTATTGCGCCGTCCCAGCCTGGGATGATGAATGCCTTTTTGCTGGTCAATCAGAATCAACGCTGCGCCCGCACGAATTTCCATATCGATAGACCCAAATGTTTCATTGAATTTTCGTCACCCTAACATCACCTATACCTACAGGCATTCGCTCAAGCATCACCACCCTTGGAGAGCTTCATGATCGACCTGTATTACTGGACCACCCCCAACGGTCACAAAGTGTCGTTGTTCCTGGAAGAAGCCGGCCTGCCTTACGAGGTACACCCGATCAACATCGGCCAGGGCGATCAGTTCAAGCCCGACTTCCTGAAGATCGCACCCAATAACCGCATCCCGGCCATCGTCGATCAGAACCCGACCGACGGCGGCGCGCCGATTTCCCTGTTCGAATCCGGTGCGATCCTGCTGTACCTCGCGGAAAAAACCGGCAAGTTCATTCCCCAGGACCTGCGTGGTCGTCAGGAAGCGCTGCAATGGCTGTTCTGGCAAATGGGTGGCCTGGGGCCGATGGCCGGCCAGAATCACCACTTCAGCCAGTTCGCCCCGGAAAAGATTCCCTACGCGATCAAACGCTATGTGGATGAGACCGCCCGCCTGTATGGCGTGCTGGACCGGCGCCTGGCCGACCGCACGTTCGTGGCCGGCGAGGAATACAGCATTGCCGACATGGCGATCTACCCGTGGATCGTTTCACACAAGTGGCAGAGCCAGAAGCTGGAAGACTTTCCACATGTAGAACGCTGGTTCAACCACATCAAGCAACGCCCGGCGACGGTGCGTGCCTATGAGCTGGTGCAGAAGGTCAATCCGCCAAAATCCTGAAGGTCAACGGGATCAAAATGTGGGAGCGGGCTTGCTCGCGAATGCCGTGGATCAGCCACAACTCTTTTAGCTGATACACCGCATTCGCGAGCAAGCCCGCTCCCACACTGATTTGTGCCCGACTGGAAACCTTACGCAAATCCTGAAATAAGCATCGCCTCCCGCTTGCGTCGTTTCGCCGCGCTCACTAACGTAGCGCTTTTACTGACGCTACCCCCCGCAGGAGCTTTGCCATGGCCTCGCCAGCCCTCTCACATTTTCTTCCCCGGTTCGGCGTTGCCGCGGCAATTGCCAGTGCCTTGGGCCTGGCCGGTTGCCAGTTACAGAGCACCCAAGACACCCTGCCTCCGGTTTCCGGCGTACAGCCGATCAAGGGCCTGGCGCAGAACGTTTCGGTGCGCCGCAACAGCCAGGGCATCCCGCTGATTGAAAGCAGCACCTTCCACGATGCGCTGTTCACCCTGGGCTACGTGCACGCCAGCGACCGCATCACCCAGATGGTCACCCTGCGCCTGCTGGCCCAGGGCCGCCTGGCGGAAATGTCCGGGCCGGATGTGCTGGATGTCGACCGTTTCATGCGGGCGGTCAACCTGCGCAAAAGCGCCGGCGAGCTGTATAACGCCTCGTCGCCGCGCCTCAAGCGCTTCTTTGAAGTGTACGCACGCGGGGTCAACGCCTACCTGTTCCGCTACCGCGACAAGCTGCCGCCAGATCTGGCCCAGACTGGCTACAAGCCTGAATACTGGAAGCCGGAAGATTCGGCGCTGCTGTTCTGCCTGCTGAATTTCAGCGAGTCGACCAACTTGCAGGAAGAGCTGTCGTCATTGGTGCTCGCGCAAAAAGTCGGTGCCGACAAACTCGCCTGGCTGACCCCGAGCTACCCGGATGAACCGCTGCCAGTGGCCGAGTCCGACAAGCTCAAGGGCATCAACCTGGGCCAGATCCCGGGCCTCGCTGCGCTGACCAGCCTCAGCGAGCACCTCGGCACCCTCAACACCCTGGGCACGTCCAGCTCCAGCAACTGGGCGATCGGCCCGCAGCGCAGCCGCAGCAACAAGAGCCTGCTGGCCAATGACCTGTCGACCTCGATGCAGGCCCCGTCGCTGTGGAACTACGTGCAGATCCGCTCGCCGAAATACCAGGCCGCCGGTGTGTCCATCGCCGGTTTGCCAACCCTGCTTTCCGGCTTCAACGGCAAGGTGGCCTGGAGCATGAGCCAGGTCTCGGGTGACACCCAGGACGTATTCCTGGAGAAGGTCAAGCGCCAGGGCAACGCGCTGTACTACGAGAACAACGGCAAATGGCTGCCCGCCATCGTGCGCAACGAAACCTACTTCGCCAAGGGCCAGCGGCCGATTCGCGAAACGGTGTACGAAACCCGCCACGGGCCGCTGCTCAACAGTGCCCAGTCGCTGACCAGCGGCTACGGCCTGGCGTTGCAAACCGCCGATTTCAAGGACGACAAGAGCCTGGACGCGTTCTTCGACCTGTCCCGTGCGCAAACCGCCGGTAAAGCGTCTGACGCCACCCGGGAAATTCGCGCAATTGCCTTGAACATGGTCTTCGCCGACGCCAGCAGCATTGGCTGGCAAGTGACCGGGCGGTTCCCCAACCGCCGTGAAGGCGAAGGCCTGGTGCCATCGCCGGGCTGGGACGGGCGTTTCGACTGGGATGGCTACGCCGACGCGATGCTGCACCCCTACGATCAGGACCCGGCCCAGGGTTGGATCGGCACGGCCAACCAGCGCACCATTCCCCGTGGCTACGGCATGCAACTGTCCAACTCGTGGGCCGCGCCGGAACGCGCCGAACGTATCGCGCAACTGGCCGGCAGCGGCAAGCATGACAGCCGCAGCATGATTGCCATGCAGTACGACCAGACCACCACGTTTGCCGCCAAGCTCAAGAGCATGTTCCAGGCGCCGGGCATGGCCCAGCCGCTGAAACAGGCGATCGATGGATTGCCGGTGGCAGACCAGGCCAAGGCGCGGGAAGCACTGGGCCGCCTGATGGCCTTCGACGGTCGGCTGGCATCCACCTCCGCCGACGCGGCGATTTATGAGTTGTTCCTGCAGGAAAGCGCCAAGCAGATTTTCCTCGACGAACTCGGTCCGGAAAACAGCGCCACCTGGAAAGCCTTTATCGGTAACGCCAACCTGTCGTACTCGGCGGTGGCCGACCACCTGCTGGGGCGCGAAGACAGCCCGTTCTGGAATGACGCCCGCACCGGGCAGAAAACCGACAAGCCGGCGATCCTCGCCCGCAGCCTGGCCGCCGCGATCACCGCAGGCGACAGCGCGCTGGGCGCCGATCACAAGGCCTGGCAGTGGGGCAAACTGCACAGCTACACCTGGAAGAACACCAGCGGCCAGGCCATTCGCGGCCCACTGGCCGCGGGCGGCGATCACAACACCCTGAACAGTGCACCGTATAGCTGGGGCCAGAGTTTCGACACGACCCAGGTGCCGGCGCTGCGGATGATTGTCGACTTCGGCCTGGCGGAACCGATGATGGGCCAAAGCGGCATCGGCCAATCCGGCAACCCGGCCAGCCCGAACTATGCCAATGGCATCGACCCGTGGCTGAAGGCGCAATACCTGAGCTTCCCGATGCAGCCGCAGAACTTTGACGGGGTGTATGGGAAGACGCGGTTGACGCTGGTACCAGGCAAGTAACCCGGTTTCCCAGACTCAACCGGATCAAAATGTGGGAGCGGGCTTGCTCGCGAAAGCGGCGGATCAGTCACCAGATCTATTGACTGACACACCGCATTCGCGAGCAAGCCAGCTCCCACATTTGATCGCATGCATTCCGATAGAACTTCTCCACCCGCCCTCGCCTCATAATTAACAAGCCCACCTCCACGGCACGCCCATGGACCTTGTTATCGCCCGGCCCGAAGGCCTCTACTGCCCCGCCGGGGATTTCTACATCGACCCCTGGCGCCCGGTGGAACGTTCGGTCATCACCCACGCCCACGGCGACCACGCCCGCACCGGCAACCAACACTACCTGGCCGCCGCCCCCGGCGAAGGTATCCTGCGCTCGCGCCTCGGCCAGGACATCAACCTGCAAACCCTGGCCTACGGCGAAAGCCTGCGCCACCACGGCGTCACCTTGAGTTTCCACCCCGCCGGCCATGTCCTCGGCTCCGCCCAGGTGCGCCTGGAATACCAGGGTGAAGTCTGGGTCGCCTCCGGCGACTATAAAGTCGAGCCCGACGGCACCTGCGCGCCGTTCGAACCGGTGCGCTGCCATACGTTTATCACCGAATCGACCTTCGGCCTGCCGATCTACCGCTGGCAGCCCCAGGCGCAGATTTTTGCCGGGATCAACGACTGGTGGCAGGCCAATATCGCCGCCGGCAAGGCCAGCGTGTTGTTCTGTTATTCCTTCGGCAAAGCCCAGCGGATTCTCCACGGCATCGACGCCAGCATCGGCCCGATCCTCAGCCATGGCGCGGTCGAACCCTTGAACCGGGTGTACCGCGAAGCTGGCATCTATATCCCTGAAACCCTCTACGCCGGCGACTTCAAAAAGACCGACCCTTTGTTGCGCCAGGCCCTGATCATCGCCCCGCCCTCCGCCGGTGGCAGCACCTGGATGCGCCGCTTCGGCGACTACAGCGACGCCTTCGCCAGCGGCTGGATGCGCCTGCGCGGCACCCGGCGGCGGCGCGGGGTGGATCGCGGCTTTGTGCTCTCGGACCACGCCGATTGGCCCGGACTGTTATGGGCCATTGAGCAAACCGGTGCCGAGCGGGTAATGGTCACCCACGGTTCTGTGGGCGTATTGGTCAGGCACCTGCGGGAAAAGGGCCTGGATGCCCAGGGATTCACCACCGAATACGGCGATGACGAAGAGGAGGCCACGTCATGAAAGCCTTCGCCGAGCTGTACGCCAACCTCGACGCCACCACCTCCAGCAACGCCAAGCTCGCCGCCTTGCAGGCTTATTTCCTACAGGCGCCCGCGGAAGATGCTGCGTGGGCGGTGTACTTTTTATCCGGCGGCCGGCCCCGACAACTGGTGCCCACCCGGTTGCTGCGGGACATGGCCACCGAAGCCGCGAGCATTGAGCCGTGGCTGTTCGAAGAGAGTTATCAGTCGGTAGGGGACCTGGCGGAAACCATTTCCCTGCTGTTACCGGAATCGCCCCACACCTCGGACGATGGTCTGGCCGTGTGGCTGGAAGAAAAACTCCTGCCCTTGCGTGGCCTGCCGCCAGAAGAACTGGCAGAACGCCTGCCCGCGTTGTGGGCACAGCTGGATCAGCCGAGCCTGATGCTCTGCATCAAGCTGATCACCGGCAGCTTCCGGGTCGGTGTGTCGAAGTTGCTGGTCACCCGCGCCCTGGCCGCCATGGCCGGGCTGGACAGCAAACGCGTGGCCCAGCGGCTGGTGGGCTACACCGACCTGTCGAACCGTCCGACGGCCGAAGGCTATTTGAAGCTGATTGCCGCCGAATCGTCCGACGAACACGCCCAGCGTGGCGGGCAGCCTTATCCGTTTTTCCTGGCCCATGGCCTGGCCCAGCCGGTGGAACAGTTCGATGCCTTGCTCGGCTCCCCTGCTGACTGGCAAGTGGAATGGAAGTGGGACGGTATCCGCGCACAACTGGTCAAGCGCGAAGGCCGCTTGTGGGTCTGGTCTCGGGGCGAAGAACTGGTCACCGAGCGCTTTCCGGAGCTTCATGACCTGGAAAACAGCCTGCCCGATGGCACGGTGATCGACGGCGAAATCGTGGTGTGGAAGGACTCGGTGCAACCCTTCGCCCTGCTGCAACAGCGCATTGGCCGCAAGACCCTGGGCAAGAAAATCCTCGAAGACGCGCCGGTCGCCGTGCTGGCTTATGACCTGCTGGAACACCACGGCGAAGACTGGCGCAACCACACCCAGGCCGAACGCCGGGCGCAACTGGAGCTGGTGGTCAGCGACTGCGACCAGCCAACGTTGCGCACGTCGCCAGTGCTGATCGGCGATAGCTGGCAAGACTTGGCAGAGCAGCGTGAGGCGTCCCGCAGCCTGGGCGTGGAAGGCATGATGCTCAAGGCCCGGGACGGGCTCTACGGCGTGGGCCGGACCAAGGACATGGGCGTGTGGTGGAAGTGGAAAGTCGACCCGTTCAGCGTCGATGCGGTGTTGATCTACGCCCAGCGCGGCCATGGCCGGCGCGCCAGCCTGTACAGCGACTATACCTTTGCGGTGTGGGACGGCCCGCCCGGTACTGAGCGTACGTTGGTGCCGTTCGCCAAGGCGTATTCGGGGCTGACCGATGAGGAAATGCGCAAGGTCGACGCCATCGTGCGCAAGACCACCGTGGAGAAATTCGGCCCGGTGAGCAGCGTCACGCCGAGCATGGTGTTTGAACTGGGTTTTGAAGGGATTGCCCTGTCCAAGCGGCACAAGAGCGGAATTGCGGTGCGTTTCCCGAGGATGTTGCGCTGGCGCCAGGACAAGGCCGTCGAGGAAGCCGACAACCTGGCGACCCTGCGGGATTTACTGGCCTGACACGCCTCTCACGAACGCCACCGATCAATGTGGGAGCGGGCTTGCTCGCGAATGCGGTGTGTCAGTCAATACATGTACCGACTGATCCACCGCATTCGCGAGCAAGCCCGCTCCCACATTTGAAAACCTCACACGCCCCAAAATAATGCATAGATTGATCAATGCCCATTTTCGGGCATTTCCTACTGGCACAACTCCTTAATCTCACCTTTTAAAACGACCATTCGGAACTATGGTGCAGAAATTGCTACTTGAGTCCGGTCTGACACCGTTCAGTAACAGTCCTAACCGCGCCACAAGCGCTTATCTTGGTTTCCAGGGATTACATAATGAAAAAAGCATTGCTGACCCTTTCTGCACTGGCTCTGTGCATGGCCGCCGGTTCCGCGCTGGCCAAGGAATACAAGGAATTGCGTTTTGGTGTCGATCCGTCCTACGCGCCGTTTGAGTCTAAAGCCGCTGACGGCAGCCTGGTGGGCTTCGATATCGACCTGGGCAATGCCATCTGTGCCGAGCTGAAGGTCAAGTGCAAGTGGGTCGAAAGTGATTTCGACGGCATGATTCCAGGCCTCAACGCCAACAAGTTTGACGGCGTGATTTCCTCGATGACCGTGACCGAAGCCCGTGAAAAGGCGATCGACTTCTCCAACGAGCTGTTCTCCGGCCCGACTTCCCTGGTGTTCAAAAAGGGCGCGAACTACTCCACGCCTGAGTCCCTCAAGGGCAAAAGCGTTGGCTACGAGCAAGGCACCATCCAGGAAGCCTACGCCAAGGCCGTACTGGACAAGGCCGGTGTCACCACCAAGGCCTACGCCAACCAGGACCAGGTGTACGCCGACCTGACCTCCGGCCGCCTGGACGCTTCCGTGCAGGACATGCTGCAAGCCGAACTGGGCTTTTTGAAGTCGCCAGCCGGTGCTGACTACGAAGTCAGCAAGGCCATCGACGATCCACTGCTGCCGTCCAAAACTGCGGTCGGTATCAAAAAAGGTAACAAAGACCTCAAGGCCTTGTTGGATAAAGGTATCAAAGCGTTACACGATGATGGCACCTACGCCACCATCCAGAAGAAACACTTTGGCGATCTGAACCTGTACAGCGGCAAATAATGCCTGGGGCGCCCTTCCTCTGGAGGGGCGCTTTTTTATCGCCATAGGTCCTGATTTATGTTCGAAGATCTTTTGCAAACCCTGGGGCTCAGTGCCTTCAGCTTGAAGGGTTTCGGCCCGCTGTTGCTGCAAGGCACCTGGATGACCGTCAAGTTGTCGGTGTTCTCCCTGGCCGTCAGCGTGTTGCTGGGCCTGCTCGGGGCTACTGCCAAACTGTCCAGCCTGCCGTTCCTGCGGATTCCCGCGCAGATCTACACCACCCTGATTCGCGGCGTGCCCGACCTGGTGCTGATGCTGCTGATTTTCTACAGCCTGCAAATCTGGCTGACCAGCTTTACCGACTTTATGGAATGGGACTACATCGAGATCGACCCATTCAGCGCCGGGGTGATCACCCTGGGCTTTATCTACGGTGCGTATTTCACCGAGACCTTTCGCGGCGCGATCCTCGCCGTGCCCCGTGGCCAGTTGGAGGCCGCCACGGCCTACGGGCTCACGCGTGGCCAGCGGTTTCGCTTCGTGACCTTCCCGCAGATGATGCGCTTCGCCCTGCCGGGCATTAACAACAACTGGTGCGTGATGCTCAAGGCCACCGCCCTGGTGTCGATCATCGGCCTGGCCGACCTGGTCAAGGCCGCGCAGGATGCCGGCAAGAGTACTTATCAGCTGTTCTATTTCCTGGTGATCGCCGCGTTTATCTACCTGTTGATCACCAGCGCGTCCAACTTCGTCCTGCGCCGCCTCGAACGGCGCTACTCCGCAGGCTCCCGGGAGGCAGTGCGATGATCGAACTTATCCAGCAATACTGGCGCCCCTTCCTTTATAGCGACGGCCAGCACATCACCGGGCTGGCCATGACGATGTGGCTGCTCAGCGCGTCGATCTTCATCGGCTTCCTGGTATCGATCCCGCTGTCCATTGCGCGGGTGTCGCGCAATCGCTGGGTGCGCTGGCCGGTGCAGTTCTACACCTACCTGTTTCGCGGCACGCCGCTGTATATCCAGCTGCTGATTTGCTACACCGGGATCTACAGCATCGCGGCGGTTCGCGCGCAGCCGGTGCTGGATGCGTTCTTTCGCGATGCGATGAACTGCACCATCCTCGCCTTCGCCCTCAACACCTGCGCCTACACCACGGAGATTTTTGCCGGGGCGATCCGCAGCATGGCCCACGGCGAAGTCGAAGCGGCGAAAGCCTACGGCCTCAGCGGCTGGAAGCTGTATGCCTACGTGATCATGCCGTCGGCCCTGCGCCGCTCGCTGCCGTACTACAGTAATGAAGTGATCCTGATGCTGCATTCGACGACGGTGGCCTTCACCGCGACCATCCCGGATATCCTGAAAGTCGCCCGGGACGCCAACTCGGCCACCTACATGACCTTTCAATCATTCGGTATCGCTGCGCTGATCTACCTGACCGTGACCTTTGCCCTGGTCGGTCTGTTTCGTCTGGCGGAGCGTCGCTGGCTGGCCTTTCTCGGCCCCAGCCACTAAGGAGCCTTCATGCGTCATCAGATTCATCCACTTGTGGCGCCGGTGCCGGGCACGGAGCGACAAATTCACAGTTTCCACTTCGGGCCGGAGCAGGCCGAAGGCAAGGTCTACATCCAGTCGTCGCTGCACGCCGACGAATTGCCGGGCATGCTGGTGGCCTGGCACTTGAAGGCGCGCCTGGCGGAGCTGGCTGCGGCCGGCCGCCTGCGCAGCGAGATCGTGCTGGTGCCGATCGCCAACCCGACCGGCCTGGAACAGGTGTTGATGGACATCCCCCTGGGCCGCTACGAGCTGGAAAGCGGGCAGAACTTCAACCGCCTGTTTGTCGACCTGTCCGACGAGGTTGGCAATCAAGTCGACGGCCTGCTGGGAGATGATCCTGCGCACAACGTCGAACTGATCCGCGATGCGCTGACCATGGCCCTGGCGGCGCAAACGCCCGTCACACAACTGGAATCCCAACGCCTGGTGCTGCAACGCCTGGCGTGTGATGCCGACATGGTGCTGGACCTGCACTGCGACTTCGAAGCCGTGGCGCACCTGTACACCACCCCCGAAGCGTGGCCCCGGGTGGAGCCGCTGGCGCGCTATATCGGTTCGGAAGCCAGCCTGTTGGCCACCGACTCCGGCGGGCAGTCATTCGATGAATGCTTCACGCTGGTGTGGTGGCAATTGCAGCAACGGTTTGGCGAGCACTTCCCGATCCCGATGGGCAGCTTTTCGGTGACCGTCGAGTTGCGCGGCCAGGGCGACGTCAACCACGGCCTGGCCAGCCTCGACTGCCAGGCGATCATCGATTACCTGATTCACTTCGGCGCAATCAGCGGCGAGCCGGCATCGCTGCCGGAATTGCCCTACCCCGCCACACCGCTGGCGGGCGTCGAGCCGGTGGCCACACCCGTGGGCGGCTTGCTGGTATTCAGCGCGCTGCCTGGGGAATACGTGGACGCCGGGCAACTGATCGCCGAAATCATCGACCCCATTTCCGACCGCGTAACGCCAGTGCATTGCCGCAATGCCGGGCTGCTTTACGCTCGTTCGCTGCGGCGCATGGCCACTGCCGGGATGGTCATTGCCCATGTCGCCGGCACTGAAGCCTATCGCAGCGGCTACCTACTTTCGCCTTGAGGATGCACGCCCCATGTACAAATTGACCGTTGAAGGCCTGCATAAAAGCTATGGCGACAATGAGGTGCTCAAAGGTGTCTCGCTCAAGGCCAGGACCGGTGATGTGATCAGCTTGATCGGCGCCAGTGGCTCGGGCAAGAGTACCTTTTTGCGGTGTATCAACTTTCTTGAACAACCGAATGACGGCGCCATGACGCTGGATGGGCAGCAGATTCGCATGGTCAGTGACCGCCATGGGATGCGCGTGGCGGATGATGCTGAGTTGCAGCGCCTGCGTACGCGGTTGGCGATGGTGTTTCAGCATTTCAATCTGTGGAGCCACATGAGTGTGCTGGAGAACATCACCATGGCGCCGCGCCGGGTGCTGGGTTGCAGCAAGAAGGACGCCGAGGATCGCGCTCGCCGGTATCTGGACAAGGTGGGGTTGCCGGCGCGGGTGGCCGGTCAATATCCGGCGTTTTTGTCGGGTGGCCAGCAACAGCGGGTGGCGATTGCCCGGGCGCTGGCGATGGAGCCGGAGGTGATGCTGTTTGACGAGCCGACTTCGGCGCTGGACCCGGAGTTGGTGGGTGAGGTGTTGAAGGTGATCCAGGGTTTGGCTGAGGAAGGCCGGACGATGATCATGGTGACCCATGAGATGAGCTTTGCGCGCAAGGTGTCGAGCCAGGTGCTGTTTTTGCACAAGGGGTTGGTGGAGGAACAGGGTGCGCCGGAGGATGTGCTGGGTAATCCGAAGAGCGAGCGGTTGCAGCAGTTTTTGAGTGGGAATTTGAAGTAGCCCGCAGGGGTTGGGTGTATATCCGTTATTTAGGTAACGGCCACTTATGGTTCCGCTCTTACA
>NZ_JACAPX010000053.1:0-18661 GCF_013385435.1 Pseudomonas sp. F9001 | reverse complement strand
AGTTGATCATGCGCTTTTCGTCTACGGCGACGCGGGCGGCGGAGCCTTCCAGCTCGGCGAGGCCTTCGGCGACGTCGAGTTTGTCGAGGGCGGCCTTGGCGCGGATGATCGCGGCGGAGTCGCTGGCGGTCACGTTGCGGGCTTCAAGGGCGGCGGCGGCGCCGGCGCCGTCGAGGCGGTCCATGTTGGCTTCGGTGGCGTGGCCGGCGTTGGCGCCCCGGATGACTACGTCACCGGTGTCTGGTTGATCTGCTTCATCCCAACTCAGCATTGAATTGCTCCTTCGTGGTCCGTCTGACGGCGTGGGCTTCGATTCACCCAGCGTGTTCAAAAATGTGCGTTTTGCAGGCTTCAAGGCATTGAAATACTGCGCATAGTGTGGTCGGTGTTCAGCGTTCTTGCACACTATGTAGTGGTTGTCTGTGTTTGTTGGCACACTATATGGGGTGTAACAACGATGGTCAACGCACAAGACCAGGCCGATGGTCGCAGGGCCATGACTAAAACTCACAGCCCCATGACTTTTAATGGTTACGGCCGCTACCCGGGCCAGTGCTAAAAATTCGCCAACCAGCTCCCCATAACAAAAAAGAGCGTTTGCGAAATGAAAGCACTTGATCTGTACATCGGCGAAGGCTTCGAAGGCCCAGGCGTCAATGCTGCCCACATCAACATCCTCATCGGCCCGCGCAACGGTCCGGCCGGCCAGGCGTTTGCCAACAGTTTGGCGTCGCCAAGCCAGGGCCATTGCCCGTTCATGGTGATTGCCCAGCCGAACATCCCGGTCAAACCCATGACCCTCTACGTCAACAAGGCCGCCATCGGCAGCGACCTGCACGGCAATGCCACCTGGGGCGCGTCCCAGGCCGGGATCGCCAAGGCGGTGCTCGAAGCCCTGCTCGACGGCACCCTGCCGCCGGAAGCCGAGGACGAGTGGGCGATTGTCACCGCCAACTGGGTCAACCCGGCCTGCGACGACCTGGATGCGGTCTACCTGAACAACTACAACGCCTGCCGCACCGCGATCCGCGCCGCCCTCACAGGCTTGCCGCACACCGCGCAACTGGCGGATGTGGTCAACCACATCAGCAACCCTTTCTACACGCCAAAAGCCTGAGGACATTCCCATGCAATACATCCGTTTGGGCAACTCCGGCCTGCAAGTCTCGCGCCTGTGCCTGGGCACCATGAACATGGGCACCCCGGACTGGAAACCGTGGATCTTCGACGAGAAACAAAGCGAACCCATCGTTGCCCATGCCCTGGCCAACGGCGTCAACTTCATCGACCTGGCGGACTTCTACTCCGCAGGTGTCGGCGAAGAAGTGGTCGGGCGCATCCTCAAGCGCGTTGCGCGCCGTGAAGACATCGTGGTCACCACCAAGGTCGGCTACGGCACCCGCAGCGGCATCAATGCCAGCGGCCATTCGCGCAAGCACATCATGGACAGCATCGACGCCTCCCTGAGCCGCCTTGGCATGGATTACGTCGACGTGTTCATGCTGCATTACTTCGACGTGAACACCCCGGTGGAAGAAACCATGGGCGCCCTCAACGACATCGTGCGTTCCGGCAAGGCGCGCTACATCGGCGTGTCGACCATGCTCACCGGGCAACTGGCAAAAATCCTCATGGCCTGCGAGCGCAATGGCTGGGTCAAGCCGATCAACATGCAGCTGCAACTGAACTGCGCCTACCGCGAGGAAGAGCGCGAGATGATCCCGTTCTGCCGCGACCAGGGCCTGGGCGTGTCGGTGTTCAGCCCGCTGGCCCGTGGCTTGCTCACCGGCGAAGTGCAGTCGACCCGCAACCAGACCGACTTCTTCACCCAGCAGATGTACAGCGACCAGGCGTCGTTCGACATCGCCCACTCGGTGCAACGTGTGGCCCGTGCCCGTGGCGTGTCCAACGCGCAGATCGCCCAGGCCTGGGTGGCCAATCATCCGGGTGTGGACGTGATGCTGGTGGGCGCCGACACCACCGCTCAATTTGATAGCGCGCTCGCCGCGTTGGACACCCAACTGGATGCGGAAGAACTGCACGAGTTGGAACGCAATTACACGCCGTGCGACGTAATCAACGACTACACCGCCGGCAAACGCATCCTGCGCAGCGCCCGTCCGGGCCTGGACCGTTTTAACCTGATAGAGGCCGTGGCATGAACCCGCTGATTCGCACAGGCAATTTCATTGATGGCCAATGGTCCAGCGGTGGGCCGGTCTACCCGGTGCGCAACCCGGCCAATGGTGCGCAGATCGCCGAAGTCCAACGCGCCGGTGCTGAAGAAACCAACCTGGCCATTGCCGCCGCCAACCGCGCGTTGCCGGCCTGGCGCAAGCTCACCGCCAAGGAACGCAGCCAGCGCCTCAAGCGCTGGAGCGAGTTGATGCTGAGCAACCAGAAGGACCTGGCCCACCTGCTCAGCCTGGAACAGGGCAAGCCGCTGGCCGAAGCCATGGGCGAAGTGGTCTACGCGGCGAGCTTCCTCGAATGGTTTGCCGAAGAAGCCAAGCGTGCCTATGGCGACGTGATCCCGAGCCACAAGGCCGACGCGCGGATCATCGTGACCAAGGAAGCCATTGGCGTGGTCGCAGCGATCACCCCATGGAATTTCCCCCTGGCCATGGTCACCCGCAAGGTTGGCCCGGCGCTGGCGGCGGGGTGCACGATGATTCTCAAACCGTCGGAAGAAACCCCGCTGTCGGCCTTCGCCCTGGCGGTGTTGGCAGAACAGGCCGGGATTCCGGCGGGCGTGTTCAACATCGTGTCCGGCGATGCCGTGGCCATCGGTGGCGCACTGCAAGCCTCCAGCATTGTGCGCAAGCTGTCCTTCACCGGCTCCACCCGCACCGGCAAGCTGCTGATGCGCCAGGCCGCCGACACCCTGAAAAAGGTCTCCCTGGAACTGGGCGGCAACGCGCCCTTTATCGTGTTTGACGATGCCGACCTGGACGCCGCCGTCAAAGGCGCCATGGCTTCCAAGTTTCGCAATACCGGGCAGACCTGCGTCTGCGTCAACCGCTTCTTCATCCAGGATGGTGTGTACGATGCGTTCACCCGCAAGCTGGCCGAAGCGGTCTCTGCGATGCGCGTCGGCAGCGCCCTTGAGGGCGAAACCGAACAAGGCCCGCTGATCAATGCGGCCGCGTTGGCCAAGGTCGAAGCCCACGTCGGCGACGCCCTGGAGAAAGGCGCCAAGCTGCTGTGCGGCGGCCGTCGCCATGCCTTGGGCGGGACGTTCTTCGAACCGACCATCCTCACCGAAGCCCACGGCGAGATGCTGATTGCCCAGGAAGAAACCTTCGGCCCGGTGGCGGCCTGCTTCCGCTTTACAGATGAAGCCGAAGTGCTGCAACGGGCGAATGACACGCCGTTCGGCTTGTCCGCCTACTTCTACAGCCGCGACATCGGCCGCGTATGGCGCATGGCCGAAGGCCTGGAAGCGGGCATGGTCGGGATCAACGAAGGGATCATCTCCACCGAAGTCGCACCGTTTGGCGGGATCAAGGAGTCGGGCCTGGGTCGTGAAGGTTCCAGGTACGGCCTGGAGGATTACCTGGAGATCAAATACCTGTTGATGGGCGGTCTCTGACCCCATTCACCCAAACAACACCGATCCAATGTGGGAGCTGGCTTGCCTGCGATAGCGGTAGGTCAGTCCCCCATTATCCAACTGACCCACCGTCATCGCAGGCAAGCCAGCTCCCACAATAAAGCTCACACATCACCATCGGCTTGCCCGCTGTTACTCCGTCAAAAACAAAAATATGGAGAACACCATGTCCACTCAACCCATCAAAATCGACGACCTGCCCATCGGTCGCTTCCACCTTAAAATCGCCGGCCTGACCTTCGGCGCCCACTTCACCGACGGCTACATCCTCGGCCTGATCGGCATTGCCTTCACCTTGCTCAGCCCACAGATGCAACTGGACGCCTTCTGGCAAGGCCTGATCGGCGCCTCGGCCCTGATCGGTCTGTTTATGGGCAGCCTGTTCTTTGGCTGGATCTCCGACACCCTCGGCCGGCAGAAAATCTTCCTGGTCAGCTTCGTCCTGATCACCGTTGCCTCGGTGATGCAGTTCTATGCCGAAACCGCCATGGGCCTGTTCCTCTGCCGGGTGTTGATCGGTATCGGCCTGGGCGGCGACTTCAGCGTCGGCCACGCGATGCTTGCCGAGTTCTCACCCAGGAAACATCGCGGGGTACTGCTGGGCTCCTTCAGCGTGGTGTGGACGGTTGGTTACGTGGCCGCGACCTTTGTCGGCACCGCCATGCTCAGCCTCGGCGATGATGCCTGGCGCTGGATGCTCGCATCGTCGGCAATTCCTGCCGGGCTGATCCTGATCGCGCGCATCGGCACGCCCGAATCGCCGCGCTGGCTGATCAACCAGGGCCGGATTGCCGAGGCCCGAGCCATCGTCAAGAAACACCTCGGCGAACACGTGGTCCTCGATGAAGAACCGTCGACGCAAACCCGTTCCGGCTACGGCGTGCTGTTCAGCCGTGAATACCGCAAGCGCACCGCGTTCAACTGCCTGTTCTTCGTGTGCATCGTGATGCCGTACTTCGCCATCTACACCTTCCTGCCGTCGATCCTGCAGAAGATGGGCCTGGCCGAAGGTTTTGGCACCGAGCTGATGCTCAACCTGCTGCTGATCATCGGCGCCTTGATCGGCATCTGGTGCACCGTGAAATTCTCCCGGCGCGGCTTCCTGATCAACTCGTTCATCATCCTGGCGGCGGCGCTGTTCCTGCTGGCGGTATTGCCGGGCAGCATGGCGTGGTTGATGGTGCTGACGTTCGGCGTATTCACCCTGGTGCTGTCGGCGGTGAGCAACCTGGTGGGCGTATTCCCGGCGGAGAGCTTCCCGACCGAAGTGCGGGCCAGCGGCATCGGCCTTGCCACAGCCGTCAGCCGCCTGGGTTCGGCGGTGAGTACCTTCCTGTTGCCGGTGAGCGTAGCGGGGATCGGCCTGAGCCCGACCATGGGCATCCTCGCCGCTATCCTGGTGCTGGGCGCGATCATCTCCTGGGCCTGGGCGCCGGAAACCAAGGCGCTGACCTTGAGCCAGGCGTGCAAGGCCGAGCCTGCGGTGTCAGGGATTGCTCACCCGGTTCAACCACTGCGTAAACAACCGAACCTTGGATAAACCCTGCTTGTCACTTGCCACATCCAGCCAATAGCCATACGGGCCGATCACCTCCACCGGGGTGATCGGCAGCAGGCTGCCATTCGCCAGTTCACGCTCGATCATCTGCCGGTCGATCACCGCCAGCCCACCGCCGGCCAGGGCGGTGTGGATCACCTGGTCCAGGGTGCTGAATTCCAGGCCCTGGCCTGCATCGATATCTTCCCGGCCCATGGCCGCCAGCCAGTTCTCCCAGACCTGCAAACGCTTGCCGTCGTGCAGGATGTGCAGCAGCGGAAAGCGCCGCAGGTCGGGCGGCTGACCGTCGCTGAACAGTTCCGGGCTGGCGACGGCGATGTGGCGTTCCATCACCAACAGTTCACTGCTGCACTGCGTGGCCGCTTCCAGGCCGAAGCGGACCTGGCAGTCGATTTCCGCCAGGCTCGCGTGGGTGTTCTGGTGGGTGACGCTGAGGTTGATGTCCGGGTAACGCTCGCAAAACCTGCGCAGGTGGGCGGACAGCCAGCGGGTGGCCCAGGTGGGCGGGGCGACGATGCGCAGGCGCTGGCGCAGGTTGGGCACGCGCACGGCGTGCAGGGCGCGCTCGATATGGTCGAAGGCGTCGCTCAGGTGCGGGGAGAGGGCGAAGCCGGCTTCGGTCAGGGACAGGCCCTGGGGCGTGCGGATGAAGAGGGCGACGCCGAGGTAGTCTTCCAGTTGTTTGATCTGGCGGCTGACGGCGCCCTGGGTGACGTTGAGGCCCACGGCGGCCTGGCTGAAGCTGCGGTGGCGGGCGACTTCTTCGAAGACCCGGAGCATGTTGAGGGAGGGCAGTTGGCGCATGAAATGGATTCCACACCTGTTGTTTTTATGGTGTTTTTGGCGGCCTCTTCGCGAGCAAGCCCGCTCCCACATTTGATCGGCGCCGCGGTCAAAATGTGGGAGCGGGCTTGCTCGCGAAGGCGTCAGTGAAGACGCCGCCTATTTTAGAAGTAGTAGCCAATGTTCATATACAACTGATTCTCCCACTGGTTACTCCCCCCAGCCCCCAGGCTCTCGGTATAGCTGCTCCCACCAATATACGGATCGTTCTTGCCGATCAACCACTCCGTGGCCACCCACAGTTTACTCACCGAAAACGACGTGCCCAGGATCACCCGCTGTGAGGTCTTGAACTGATCCTCGGACTTGTCAAACGCACTGTAGTTGGCATACAGCTTCACACCGCTGACCTGGTCAAACAGGTACTTGCCACCCACGTCGTAGCTCAAATCCGCCACATAAAGATTGCCGCGGCTGGCCACGTTGAACGTGCCGTCATACCCGCCGAGGGTCACCACGCTGTCGGTGCCCGGGTTGCGCGGTGACATCTGCTGGCGTGCCGCCTGCAATTGCACGCCCCACGGGCCGTTCTTGCCCAGGTAGTGGATCGCCACCGCGTTGCGTCGGCCATCGTCGTTGGTGTCCTTGTTCTCCAGGGTGGAGGTCAGGCCGGACAGCCCGACTTCCGATTTCCACCCGCCCAGGTCCATGGCCTTGGCCAACCGCACCACCACGGTATTGCGTTCCTGGTTGTTGCTGCCGTCGCCCACGTAGCTGTCGGCCTCGGAGATCACGCTGGAGTAGGTCACGCCCTTGCTCGTGCCTTTGCCTTGCCACGCCGGGCGCAGGTAGTAACCGGCCTGGATGTTCCAGTCGCCGCTTTGCTGGATGTACTTGGCGCCGACCTGCTGCACATCTTCCAGGCCGATCACGTTGCCCAGGGTTTCGTAGAAGGTGCTGCCGAAGTATGGCTGCAAGCCAAACGGCACGGTGTTAAGGCCCACTTGCACCTGCTGGTCGGGGTTGAACTTGTAGCCCACCCAGGCGAACTTGGCGAACTGGATATCGCCGTAGTTCTTGGTGTACTGGTACGGGTAGGAGCGCCCGTAGAAACGGTACTGCGCCTCGCCGATCCAGGTGTCGGAGTTGTACTTGGCGCTGAGGTACGCGGTGTCGAGGCCGAACTTCTGGATGTCGCGATCCGGGTCGTAGTCCCAACGGGCGCGCACGGCGCCGCCGAGGTCGAGGTTGTCGGTGACTTGAATGGCCATGGCCGGTGCCGCAAGGGCGCCAAGCACAGGGACCAGAGCGATGTAACGGAAGGTTGGTCGCATGGTTTTACTCTCGTTATTAGTTATTTTTTGGCAACAGCAGCCCCTTGCCGCAACGAACGCTGCGACGCGGGGTAAAGGGTTGACTCAGTGCGCTTGCGGGCGAATCAGCCGCAGCGGCGGGCCGGCGGCGGGCAGCTCCGAGGCGCCGGGGGCGGCGGCCAGCAAGGTCTGGGTGTAGGTGTTCCGGGGGCGCAGCAGCACTTGCTCGGCAGTGCCGTACTCGACGACTTCGCCCTGGCGCATCACCGCGATGTAGTCGCTGATCTGCGCCGCCACCCGCAGGTCGTGGGTGATGAACAGGATGCTCAGGTTCAGGCGCTGCTGCAGTTCGGCCAGCAGTTCCAGCACCTGTTTCTGCACCGAGACATCCAGGGCCGACACGCTCTCATCGGCGATCAACACTTCCGGGCGCATCGCCAGGGCGCGGGCGATGCCGATGCGCTGGCGCTGGCCGCCGGAGAACTGCCGGGGCTTGCGCTTGAGGGCGTCGCGCTTTAGGCCCACCTGTTCCAGCAAATCACCGGCTTCAGCCCACGCATCCTTGGCCGACAACCCGCGCAATTGCGCAGCGCGGGCGATGATGTCGCCCACCCGGTGCCGAGGATTGAGCGAGCCATACGGGTCCTGGAAAATCATCTGGATGCGCCGACGATTCGCCGCCAGCGCCGAGCCGCGCAGGGCCAGGAAGTCGGTGTCACCGACCCATACGTGGCCGCTGTCGCTGTCCACCAGGCGGATCGCGGCTTTCACCAACGTGCTTTTGCCCGAACCGGATTCGCCGACAATCGCCAGGGTCTTGCCCCGTGGCAGTTGCAGCGAGACATTGCGCAAGGCCGCCACCGAGCTGCCGCCGACGGTGTAGGTCTTGGTCAGGTGCTCGATGCGCAATGCCAGCTCGCCGTCGGCACTCGGCTTGTGCAGCTCCGGGTGCAGCGCCGGCACGGCCGCAATCAGCTTGCGGGTGTAGGCGTGGGCCGGGGCATTCAGCACCTGGTCGCGCTCGCCGATTTCCACCAGCCGGCCGCCTTCCATCACCGCGATACGGTCGGCAATCTGCGCCACCACGCCGAAGTCATGGGTGATAAACAGAATGCCGTGTTGCCCGCGGCCGCGCAGTTCGCGCACCAGCTTCAGCACCTGCGCCTGGGTGGTCACGTCCAGCGCCGTGGTGGGCTCGTCGGCGATCAGCAGGTCCGGGTTCATCGCCAGCGCCATGGCAATCACCACTCGCTGGCATTGCCCGCCAGACAGTTGATGGGGAAAGCTGTTGGCGATGCGTGGCGGGTCCGGCAGTTGCGTCGACTCCAGCAGCGCCAGCATGCGCTCGCGGCGTTCAGCGCCAGGCATCTGCGGTGCGTGAATATCGAAGATCTCTTCCACTTGCTTGCCAATGCGAATCGCCGGGTTCAGCGCCGCCATGGGCTCCTGGAAAATCATCGCGATACGGTTGCCCCGCAGCTGGCGCAAACGCTCCTCGTCGAGGGTGCAAATGTCATCGCCGAGGAAGTCGATCACGCCTTCGGTATGCCGCAAACCCTTGGCATAGTCGCCCATGATCGCCGCCGACAGCACGGACTTGCCGGAGCCGGACTCGCCGATCACGCAGAGGATTTCGCCCTTGCGCACCTCCAGGCTGATGCCTTGCACCGCGTGGCTGCGGTCGGCGCCGGCGGGCAATTCGATGGACAGGTTCTGCACCCGCAGTACTTGCGTGTGGTTCATGCTCAACTCCTTGCGCCTTTCTGGGCGTGTTCATCCAGGCCGTCCGCCAACAGGCTCAGGCCCAGCATCAGGGTGGAGATGGCGATGCACGGGAAGATCACCAGGTGCGGGAAGGCGATGGCCATGGCGCGGCCGTCATTGATCATGCCGCCCCAGTCCGGTGTGGGCGGCGGCAGCCCGAGGCCCAGGAAGCCGAGGGCGCCGATCATGATCGCGGTGTAGCCG
Organism: Pseudomonas sp. F9001; assembly: GCF_013385435.1. Classification (NCBI taxonomy): domain Bacteria; kingdom Pseudomonadati; phylum Pseudomonadota; class Gammaproteobacteria; order Pseudomonadales; family Pseudomonadaceae; genus Pseudomonas; species Pseudomonas sp. F9001. Next base: position 9,426 of record NZ_JACAPX010000053.1, on the reverse strand, counting down.
ATGCGCAGGCAGAAATCGACAATCAGCGGCCCGCCGCAGTTGGGCAGGATTTCCACCAGCATGATCCGCAGCGAGCCTTCGCCCTGGGTGATGGCGCTGAGCACGTAGTCTCGCGAGCGAATATCGATGGTCAGGGCGCGCATGATCCGGAAGATCGCCGGTGCGCTGGTGAAGGTCACCGCAATCAGGATATTCAGCGCCGAAGCGCCGAGGGCGATGATGATCACGATGTACAACACCAGCACCGGGAACGACAGCACCGTGTCGGCCACATACGACAGCACGCTGTCGACCCAACCGTTGAAGTAACCGGCGCACAGGCCCATGGCGATGCCCACGGCAAACGCGGTGAGGGTGGCGAGGATCGACCAGAACAGCACGGTACGAGTGCCCCAGATCAGCCGCGAGAGAATGTCGCGGCCAATCATATCGGTGCCCAGCAGGAAGCCCTGGCCGTTGTCGCCGACGGTCATTGGCGTGAGCAAGGGCGTGAAGCTTTCCAGCGGATCATGGGGCGCGATCCACGGTGCGAACAGCGCGATCACCACCCAGCCGCCCACCAGCAGCAGGCCGAGCAATGCCAAGGGATGTTTGAACGAGTGCAGCAGGTTCATTGGGCACCTCCGCCGAGGCTGCGCAGGGTGATGCGCGGGTTGAGCCAGGTGTAGGCCAGGTCCGAGAAGATCTTGGTGATGCCCACCACCACGGCACTGACCATCGCGCAGGCTTCGATCAGGTACACGTCATGGTTCAGCGAGGCGGTGTACAGCAGCGAGCCGAAGCCCTTGTAGGCGAAGAACACCTCCACCACGATCACGTTCGACAGCAGCCACGGGATGTACAGCATGATCACCGTGACCGGCGCGATCAGCACATTGCGCAGGGCATGCCGCAGCACAATGCGTGAAGTCGACGCCCCCTTGAGCCGCGCCGTGCGGATGTACGGCGCCTGCATCACTTCCACCATCGAGGCCCGGGTGATGCGCGCCAGGTAACCGATGCCGAACAGGCACAGCACCATCAGTGGCAGCACCAATTGCACGACGCTGAAGCCTTCGCTCATGCTGCTCACACCGGGCAGCCAGTTAAGCCAGAACACAAAGATCGCGGAGACGAAAACTGCGCTGGCGAAGTCGGGAATCGAGGTGGTGACGATCGACAGGAACGACACCAGGCGGTCCAGCGCCGAGCCCTGGCGAATCCCGGCCAGAACGCCGAGGGTCAACGCCACCGGCACCATCACCAGCAAGGCCAGGCCGGCCAGGGTCAGGGTTTGCGCAAGGTTCGGCAGCAGCAGCTTGATCACTGATTCGCGAAAGTACACCGAGGTGCCCCAGTCGCCGCTGACAAAGTCCTTGAGCCACACCAGGTAGCGCCACACAAAGGGTTGGTTGTAGCCATGTTCCACCAGCCAAGCGGCGCGCTGGTCGGCGGCGGAGTAGGGGCCGAGGACGTTGATCGCCACGTCTTCGATATTCAGTTCCAGGGCCAGGAACACGATCAATGACACCGACAGCAGGGTCGCCACCAGCGCCAATAACTTGCGCATCAGAAAATGAGCCATGGGTGCATGCTCCGACTGTTCAAGGGATGCCTGCCCGTGTGCGGGCAGGGAGGAGGGCGTGCGCTAAATCAAGCGCTCATCCACACACTGTCCATCGGGTAGAAGTCGGAAGGGTGCACCTGGAAGCCCTGGACCTTTTTGCTCACGGCGGTGAACTTGTCGCCCCAGAACGGCTGCACGATCACGCAGGCGTCCTGCAGGATGCGTTCGACATCTTCCATCGCCACGGCGCGCTGTTTCGGGTCGATGATGCCCATGGCCTTGTCCAGCGCGGCATCGAACGCCGGGTCGCTGTAATGGCTTTCGTTCCAGGCACCACCGCCACGGTAGGCCAGTTCCAGGGACATTACGCCCAGCGGGCGGTGGGCCCAGTAGGTCAGGCTGAAGGCGGCCTTGTCCCAGATCGGCCAGTACTGTGCAGCAGGGATCACCTTGAGGTTGATGCGGATCCCGGCTTCCAGGCAGTTCTGTTGCAGGATCTGCGCGCAGTCCTGTTCATAGCGGCCCTGGGTGTTGCCGACGATCAGGTCAATGTCGATGCCGTTGGGGAAGCCGGCTTCGGCCAGCAGCTTCTTGGCCGCCGCCACGTCGCGGTTGCGCTTGGGCAGCGGGAAATATTCGGGGTGGGAAGGCGCCACATGATGGTCTTCGCCGAGGGTGCCCATGCCGCGATAGGCGATCTTCAGCATCTGCGCGTTATCGGCGCACAGCACCACCGCCTTGCGGATGCGCAGGTCGGTGAACGGCTTCTGGTCGCAGGCCATGCGCATCACCACGGTTTGCGCCGACTTGCAGGTCAGCAACTGGGCCCCGGGCAAGCGCTTGGCCAGGTCCAGTTCAGCCACCGTCACGCGGTACAGCACGTCGACTTGCCCGGCTTGCAGGGCTGCGAGGTGGGTGGACACGTCGGTGCCCATGTCGACGTAGCGCAACTCGTCGAGGTTGGCTGGTTTGCCCCAGTAATCGGCGCGCTTGGCGAAGGTCGCCTGCTTGTTCACGGCGAATGAAACCAGCTTGAACGGCCCGGTGCCCAGCGGGTTTTTCGCCCAGTCGTCACCGGCCTTGAAGCTGCGGTGCACGATGGCGCAGGTGAAGGCGTTGAGCATCTCCGGGATCGCCAGGATCGGCCGCTTGAGCACCAGGCGGAACTGGAACTCGCTGACTTTTTCGAAGGCCTTGATGTCCTGGAACGCGGTGCGGTTCACCGACTTGGAATCGGCGGCGATCCAGCGTTCGATATTGTGCTGCACGTCGTCGACGTTGAAGGTGTCGCCGTTGCTCCACTTCACGTTCTGGCGCAGGTTGAAGGTCCAGGTAGCGAGGTCTTCCGACGGGCTCCAGCTCTCGGCGAGGTAAGGGTGGGTGATGTTGTCGGCGTCGACCCAGGTCAGGTATTCCACCGAGTTGCGCAGCAGGTTCGAGGCTTCGATCCAGGTGATCAGCATCGGGTCCTGGATTTCCTGGATCGCGCAGGCAAACCGCAGGCTGCCGCCCTGGCGTGGCTCGGCGGCCTGGGCGTGATTGCCCAGCAGTGCGGAACCGAGAAAGGTGCTGGCACTGGCGACGGTGATGCCCAGCAGCGCGGCCGTGCGCAGGAATTGGCGACGGTTGATTTCGCCGCTTTGCACTTGGGCACACAGATCATTTACGGCTGGATGCGGCGCGGCGCCGTCCAGGGTAGTCAACTCTTTCATAAGCCTCTCCGGTACTTGCGAATATGCGTTTTTTTGTTGAACCGCAAGGGTCAATGGCAAGCGCCGCGAAGGCGTGACCGTGACCGCTGTGAAGCCGGCAGAAGAACAAGGCGCAACGAAGTCGGGAGGGTGGCAATGGGACAGGACATAGGGCAGCTCTCATGTTGTTTTTATTAGAGATGCCCGCAGTTTTGTCATTTGCGCAAAGATCGACAAACGACAAATTCTGCGTTGGAACGTTCTATAAACGCATGTTACATGTCGCTCCCCACCGACCGATCGTTCCCACGCTCTGCGTGGGAATGCCGCCCCGGACGTTCCGCGTCCCCTCTGCGAAACGGTGACGCAGAGCGTCACGGGATGCATTCCCACGCACAGCGTGGGAACGATCAGTACCTCAACAAGCGCGGGTCGAATGGGTAGTCGGAGAGCAACTCGATGCCGTGTTCGTGGATGTAGATCTGCTCTTCGAGCTTGACCCCTTCGCCGCCGTCGTCGTGGCCGATGTAGCTTTCCACGCAGATGGTCATGCCGGCTTCGAACACACCGTCGTAGCCCAGGGCATCAATGTCTTCGCGATGCACCACGTAGGGGTATTCACCGGTCATGCCAACCCCGTGCACCAGGGCGAAGTAACGGTTGTTTTTGTAATGCTCGGGAATCTTCCAGGCCAGTTCCGCGTACTCCTTGAAACTGCGCCCGGCCTTGAGCATTTCCATGTTGGTCTGCACTTGCTCATAGGCCAGTTTGTACAGCTCCTGCTGCTTGGCGGTGGCGGCTTGTTCCCCGCACAGGAAGGTCCGCGAGAAGTCGGCGTAGTAGCCGAAACGCCCGACCACGTCAGTGTCCAGCGCTACCAGGTCGCCGGCTTCGATGGGCCGGGTGCTGCACTCCTGGAACCACGGGTTGGTGCGTGGGCCGGAGGACAGCAGGCGGGTCTCGACGTAATCACCGTCGGTGGCGATCACATGCTGGTGCAGGTGCGACCACAGCTCGTTCTCGCTGATGCCGGGGGTGAGTTTGCTTTCCATCAGGCGCACCCCGGCTTCGGTGGCGCGCAGGCTGGCGCGGATCATCTTGAGTTCGTTCGGCACCTTGATGCAGCGCGCACGTTCCAGCGGTTCCTGGGCATCAAATATCTGATAGCCGAGCTTTTGCAGTTCGAAGGCCGCAGCGGAGGTGGCGCTTTCAATGGCGATGCGTTTGCCGCCGCCGCATTTGCGCACCAGCTCATCGATTTCCGCGGCCCAGTCGGCGGTGACATTGCCCAGGAAACTTTCGCAGAAGTAATAGGAGATGGCTTTGGCCGGGCGCACTTCATCGACGGTGTTGAGGGTTTCGGCCAGGTGCAGGCAGCCGCCGAACTCGAACACCACCACCGGGCCTTCTGCCGGGATAAACGCATAGCGGGCCGGGTTGCGCGCCGAGTACACCTGCATGTTGCGTGAGCCGGTGGCGTAGCGCATGTGGGTAGGGTCGAACAGTACGCAGGCGGCGTAGTCGCGTTTTTTCAGCTCGTTGCGTACCCGTTGCAGACGGTCCAGCTGGATCTGCTGGATCTCGTCATGGGTAGGTTCGCAGTCAGCGGGGTTGCGGTTGGGGCCGGACAGACTCATGGGGTGTTCCTCGCAGGGCACATGCGGTTTTTTGGTTTTTTTAGGTGTGAATCAGTCGAGCAACTGGTCGCTGCGGACCAGGTTGCGTTCGGCTTGCAGATGGGCTTCGGACAGGCGTCCGTAAAGCTGCTTGGTGCGCTGGGCACGGCCAATGATTCCGGGCTTTTCGGAGTAGGCGAAGATCGCCGTGTTGCGCTCGGTGGCGCCTTCCACGCGGGTCACCCGGTGCACCGAGAAACGTCCTTTGAAAATCTGCAGGTCGCCGGGGTTGAGTTCCAGTTCCTGCACCCGCGAACGGTCTTCGCCACGCACCACCTTGCCGACTGCGCCGAGGTTCTCCTGGGTGCGGGAGCGAATCATCGGCGCGTACTCGAACAGGCCGCCGGCCTCGGGCTTCTGGGTCATCATGCTGACGATGAATTCGTTGGTATCGAAGTGCCAGGGCTGCTCGGTGCCGTCCGGCATCACGTTGATCACCAGCCCGGCGAACGGGTCGGCGTACTCGAAGATTTCCGGCTCATTCAGGCAGGCACCGATAAAGCGTTTCATCATCGGCGACACGTACAGCCGGTGGATGATCGCGTCCGGGGCGATCATGTCGCGGGTCACAAAGCCGCTGGTGCGCTCCATGAACGTGCGGCGCGGGTCATCGTGGGGCAGGGAGGTGTCGTCCTCGGTGAAGTAGGCGTTGACCTTGCGCACCGAATAAAACGTCTTGCCCGACAGCGCCAAACCTTCCAGGCGCGCCTGCTCAAGCGCTGCGGGGCGCAGGAAGTTCTTCAGCAGGCAGCAGCCGTCTTCGGCCAGTTCGGCCCGGGCGTGTTCGATCAGGGCCTGTAATTGAACATGGCCCGAATCATGTATGGGATACAGCTCGGTATTAATAATGTCGCTGATATCGCCCACTTCAGCGTCAGCAAGTTGAAGGCTCATGCAAGACTCCCGGAACTATCAGTTGGTGTTTTTTGGCTGACCCGATAGTTGCTGAACGAGGTGCAAAGTGGAAATTACAAGTTGTGATCGAATCCATCGGCGAGGGCGATAGTTATGTCGGGCGAACTGGATGGCACCCTGCTTAAAGTGTTTGTGGCAATTATCGAGTGCCAGGGGTTTTCGGCGGCCGCCGAGCGCCTGCACAAGACCCAATCCACCGTCAGCCAGAGCCTGCAACGCCTGGAAGACATCGTCGGCACGCCACTGATCCGCCGTACCAGCCGCTCGGTGGGCCTGACCCCCGGTGGCGAAACCTTTTTGATCTACGCCCGGCAGATCCTCAAGCTGCACAGCGAGGCCGTCAGCGCCGCGCAATTGCCCAATCAACAGGTGTGTATCCACCTCGGCATGCCCGAGGACTACGCCGAGTACTGCCTGGGCGGGATGCTCAAGGACTTCCAGGCGCAGTTCTCCCAGGTACGGCCCGATGTGTGCTGCGAGATGTCGACGGCCCTGGTGGGGCGCCTGCAACGGGGCGAGCTGGACCTGGTGCTGGGGGTGGAACACGCAGGTTTGCAGAGCGGGGAATACCTGTGCGACGAGCCGTTGGTGTGGGTCGCGGCGCCCAGCTGGAGTTGCGTGGGGCGTCAGTCGGTGCCGTTGGCGGTGTACGCCGAGGGCTGCGCGTTCCGTGCGAACGCCGTGCAGGCGCTGGCCCAGTCCGGGCGCTCGTGGCAGGTGGTTTACACCAGCCAAAGCCCGCGCGGCATTGCGATTGCGATCGAGCAGGGCTTGTCGGTGGGCGTGATGGCGCGGCGCCTGGTGCCACCCGACTGGCAGATTCTGGACGAGCGCCAGGGCTTCCCGCCGATTGCCCCGGCGCGCCTGATGTTCTGGCGTTCAGCCGGTTGCCAGGTGCCGGAAGTGGATGCCCTGGTGGAGATTCTGCGCCGGCAACTGGGCCACTCAGGGCATCTGGGCGGCCAGCGCTTCACGGGTGTGTCGCTGGGCCATGCGCTTGAGCAATAACAGGCTGGCCAACACCCAGGCCGCGATCCAGCCGTGCACCACCGCAAATTCGCCAGTGACTTGCAGCAGCCAGCCGCACAAGGCATTGCCGGTGGCACTCGCCAGGCCGTAGCTGACCATGCTCAGGCTCACCACTTGCAGGCTGTGCACCGGGCTGAGCCGGGCACCGACGTAGGCGGCCATCAAGCCCCAACACGGGAAATAGAACAGCGCGAACAGCCCTGCCGCCAGCCAGCTCAGTACCAGGCTCGGGTGCCCGAGCAAGCCGAGCATGCTCAGACCAAACGCGCCGATACTCAGGGCCATCACCCGCAACGCCCCCCAACGATCTGCCAGCGTGCCCAGCAGCAAGCCGCCGATCACACCGCCGATCCCGATCAGCGTCCACATCGAGCCGGTGACGGAAGCGCTGGCCTGTAGCTGCTCGCTGACGAACGCCGACAGGAAATTCAGAAACGGCCCGCTGATGGCGCCGATAAACGCGCTGAGCAAGACGATCTGCATTGCCACCGGTTGTGCCACGCACAACTTCAGCCATTGGCGCAGCACTTGGTTCAGCGCCGGCGCCATGGTCTCGCGTGGTGCCGGTTGCTTGATCGGGGCCAGTGCCCACAGGGTCAACAGCGTGACAACCAGCGTCAACCCGGCGCAGATCAGCCAGAACTGGCGCAAGGACAAGCCCTGCAACAGCGCGATCAACAGCCCGTTCAAGCACAGCGCAAAGGCTGAGCCCGAGGACGCCAGCCCGAGCACCCGGCTGCGATGTGTAGTCGGGATCACCTCTTGAGCGAGGGCCGAAATCGCGTTCCAGTTCGACACCGCGCACGCCGACACCAGTGCCAGGCACAGGGCAAACGGCAGCACCCACGGCGTGGCGACGGCCAGGGCCAGCAGGGCGGGGCTGAGGACGATGGTTAGGCGCACCATATTGCGCGGGCTGATCCACGCCGCCGCCAGGCCGCTGGCAATCGAGGCGCCCATGTAGAACAGCTGCAACAGCGCGGCAATCAACGCGGCCTGGCTGTAACTGAGCTCAAAGGCCAGGCGGATCTGCGGCAACAGCGCCGAATACAGGAACACACTGAAACCGTGGGTGGTGGCGTTGCAGGCGGTAAACACCAGTGCCAGCAAGCCAATACTTCGCCGGGATGAAACGGGTGCGTTGGACATGGCGATGACTCGATAAGTTAATCGCGAAAGAGAGGGGCGAAGTTACAGGAAGTACATCGGCAGACTAGCGTTTATAGCCTGGCGACGACCAATGCTTAATTGTCTTAGTGTGCATGCGTTATACGCAGGTTATTTATTCGTGAGCGACGGTCTGTAGCGATAAACGACACTTTCAGCGTTTGCGACGATTAATTGTTTGTCAGGCTGGAGTGCTACCGCTGACCCAATACAAAAAGGTATGTTGTGCAGGTTATTTCCCCTGTGCTCCCGAGTGTCGTCCATGAAACGCAAAATGCCCGGTCTCAACGCCCTCAAAGCTTTCGAAGTCGCCGGCAGTACCGGCAGTTTTACCCGGGCCGCCGAGCTGTTGAACGTCACGCAGAGTGCGGTCAGCCGCCAGGTGCGCCAGCTTGAAGAACAGTTGGGCGAGGCCCTGCTGGAGCGTCGTCACCATCACCTGGAATTGACCAGTGCCGGGCGGGTGTTGCTGCGGGCGTTGCACCAGTCGTTCGACAAGATCGAGCTGACGGTGCGCAGTATCCAGCAGAAGTCCCATGCCAATCGGCTGCACATCAATGCGCCGCCGACGTTTACCAATCGTTGGTTGATGCCGCGGTTGGGGCGCTTGCGCGAGCAGCATCCGGAGTTGGAGCTGAGCATTACCACGCGGTTGCAGGACAGCCTGGCGGAGACCAGTACGCTGGATTGTGCGATTCGGTTTGGCGATGGGGAATGGGATGGGTTGGACAGCTCGTTGTTGATTCAGGAGCGGCATATCGCGGTGTGTGCGCCGTCGTTGTATGCCCGGGAGTGGAGTGACGGGATTGATCTGAATCGCATGACGTTGCTGCATGTGCTGGCGCGGGAGGATCAGCGGTATCTGACGTGGAAGCATTGGCTGGATGCGGCGCGGATCAGTGGGGTTGATATCGAGGGGGGGTATGAGTTTGACCTGCTGGATTTGGCGATTCGGGCGGCGATCGATGGGTTGGGGATTACCATTGCGGATTGGCATATGGTCGCTTCGGAGTTGGCCAGTGGGCAGTTGACGCAGGTGCTGAATGTGCATGTGGAGGGGCATCAGTCGTATTGGCTGGTGACCCGGCCGGAGCAGACGGATACGCCGCAGTTGCAGGTGTTTGCGCAGTGGTTGCAGGAGGAGATTTGGTTGGCTCAGCGGCAGTTGGAGCCTTCTTTGGCGGCTGGGTGAGGAGTGGGGTTTGTGTACATATCCATTGCTGCGGTAACGGCGGCTTATGGTTCCGCTCTTACAGCGGGTCACTTTTTTACAAACGCCTAAAAAAGTAACCAAAAAACGCTTTGCCCCACCACTCGGTGCCTCGCCCAGGCTCGGCATGCCCGCACTCCGGCACGGCTCCGCGGGCCGCCGCGACGGGCCATCCATGGCCCGGCGCGGCTA
>NZ_JACAPX010000052.1:0-19653 GCF_013385435.1 Pseudomonas sp. F9001 | reverse complement strand
TGATCTGACTGCCCCAATAAGCCCGAGGCCGAACGCAGGTATTGCGGAGCGGGTAAACCGGCAGGACGCCGGTTTAGCCGCGCCGGGCCATGGATGGCCCGTCGCGGCGGCCCGCGGAGTAATGCCGGAGTGAGGGAACGCCGAGCCACAGCGAGGCGCCGACAGGCGGGGCAGAGCGTTTTGGTTACTTTTGCGCTTTTCAAAAGTGACCCGCTGTAAGAGCGGAACCAATAGCAGCCGTTACCGCAGGAATGGATATGTACACGGTAAACGCCAACCCAAGGGGTCACTCATGTTCAACAAAATCCTCATAGCCAACCGTGGCGAAATCGCCTGCCGCATCCAGCGCACCGCCCAATCCCTGGGCTACCGCACCGTAGCAATCTACAGCGAAGCCGACACCGACGCCCTGCACGTCCAGATGGCCGACGAAGCCATCAACATCGGCCCCGCCCCCGTCACCCAGTCCTACCTGAACATCGAAGCCATCCTCAACGCAGCCCACCGCACCGGCGCCGACGCCATCCACCCCGGCTACGGCTTCCTCTCCGAAAACCCCGACTTCGCCCGAGCCTGCGCAAACGCCGGCCTCACCTTCATCGGTCCCAGCCCCGAAGCCATCGACCTGATGGGCAGCAAACGCCTCTCAAAAATCGCCATGCTCAACGCCGGCGTCCCCTGCATCAAGGGCTACCAAGGCCCCGACCAGGACGACCAAACCCTGCAACAACAAGCCACCCACATCGGCTACCCACTGATGATCAAGGCCAGCGCCGGCGGCGGCGGCCGCGGCATGCGCCTGGTACACAACCCCGACGCCCTGCTGGAACACCTGCGCACCGCCCGCTCCGAAGCACAAAACGCCTTCGGCAGCGCCGAACTCATCCTCGAACAAGCCCTGATCGCCCCCCGCCACGTCGAAATCCAACTGTTCGGCGACACCCACGGCAACCTGATCTACCTCGGCGAACGCGACTGCTCGGTCCAGCGCCGCCATCAAAAAGTCATCGAAGAAGCCCCCTGCCCCGTCATGACCCCCAAGCTGCGCCAAGCCATGGGCGAAGCCGCCCTCAAGGCCGCGCGCGCCGTCAATTACGTCGGCGCCGGCACGGTGGAGTTCCTGCTCGACCGCGACGGCAATTTCTACTTCCTGGAAATGAACACCCGCCTGCAGGTCGAACACCCGGTCACCGAACTGATCACCGGCCTCGACCTCGTCGCCTGGCAACTGCACATCGCCGCCGGCCAACCTTTGCCCCTGAGTCAGGAACAAGTGACCCTCACCGGTCACGCCATGGAAGTGCGCCTGTACGCCGAAGACCCGGCCCAGGGCTTCCTCCCGCAAACCGGCGACGTACTGCGCTGGGAACCGGCACCAGGTGTGCGCATCGATCATGGCGTGCTGGAAGGCCAGCGCATCACCTCGTTCTACGACTCGATGCTGGGCAAGATCATCGCCCACGGCGCCACCCGCGAAGAGGCCCGGCGCAAGCTGGTCAGGGCCGTGGAAGACTGCGTGCTGCTCGGCGTGCCCACCAACCAGCGCCTGCTGGCCAGCCTGCTCAAGCATCCACACTTCATCGCCGGCGATTTCAGCACCGGCTTTATTGCCGAACACTTCAGCGACATCCCGCGTCCCCACGCGACCAACGAAGAGCTGGCCCTGGCCGCCGCGCTGTTTTACCAACACAGCGCCAGCGCTCACACCCAGCCATTATCCGGCTGGCGCAACAACGCCAGCGTACCCTGGACCTGGCAATTGGCCGAACACGACGAGCCCCGGACCATCAGCCTCAGTGTGCTGGCGGACAATTGCCTGCACGTCGAGATTGATCAGCACGCCATCGAAATACGCGACCTCTCCACCGACGGACGCTGGGCCACCGCCGTTCTCAACGGCATTCGCCGTCGCATTGCCTACCACCTGCAAGGCACCCGGCTCTGGTTGCCCGGCGTGTGCATCAATGATCGAACCCAAACCGTCGCCACCCGCCAGGCCGAGGCCGGCAACGGCACGGTCAAGGCGCCGATGGATGGGGCAATTGTCGAAGTACGGGTCAGCGAAGGCGATTCGGTCAGCAAGGGCCAGCTGTTGCTGGTGCTGGAAGCGATGAAAATGGAGCACCCACTCAAGGCCGGCATGAGTGGCGTGGTCAAGCGAATCCAGGCGGTTGCAGGCGATCAGGTCAGGAACCGTCAGATTTTGCTGGAGATCGAGTAAGCCCTGGGCGGAACTAGCAGGCTTGGCTACGCTCTATCCCCATCAGGACGGGAAGAGTACGGGAACCTGCGATGCCTCATTGGCTGATTATTGATCTTGAAGCCACAACGGATGAAGGCGGCTGGCCCGTGACCGAGATGGAAATCATCGAAATCGGTGTGAGCCTGGTCAACCGCCAGGGCCGTGAACTGGACCATTTCCAGCGTTTCGTGCGGCCATTGCGCAGGCCGCTGCTGACGCCGTTCTGCCGCCAGTTGACCCACATCACCCAGGCGAATATCGACGCTGCCGCGCCGTTGATTGAGGTGTGGCCGCTGTTCGAACGCTGGCTTGGCCAGCACCAGGCACGCCTGGAAGGCTGGGCGAGCTGGGGTGACTACGACCGCCAGCAACTGGAACTGGAGTGGCAGCGCCATGGCTTGAGCAGCGTGCTGGGCCAGACGCCCCACGTGAACCTCAAGCAACGCTTCGCCAAGGCCCGGCGCCTGGACAAGCCGCTGGGGCTCAACGGCGCGCTGCAACTGGCCGGCATGCAGTTCCACGGCCAACAGCATCGGGCGCTGGAAGATGCACGCAATACCGCACGGCTGCTGCCGTTGATTTTGCCCGTGTAGAAGGCATACTGGCCGACCTTTCTTGACCCTTTTCCGAGGATTCGCCCATGTTTAAAGTCAACGAGTACTTCGACGGCACCGTCAAGTCGATCGCTTTCGGCACTGCAGAAGGTCCGGCGACCATCGGCGTCATGGCCCCGGGTGAATACGAGTTCGGCACTGCCCAGCGTGAAATCATGCACGTGGTATCGGGCGCACTGACCGTCAAGCTGCCAGACAGCACCGACTGGGAAACCTTCGCCGCCGGCAGCCAGTTCAACGTGCCAGCCAACAGCAAGTTCCAGCTGAAGGTGGCGGTCGACACCGCCTACCTGTGCGAATACCGCGGCTAAACGTTCGATAGCCGAAAAAAATGCCCGTCTCGCGAGAGACGGGCATTTTTCATTTCAGGGCTGCTTACCCCAGGATCGTCACCGGCATGCCGACTTCCAGGCGGCCCACCCCATCGTTGACCAGGTTCTGCCCAAACATCACATCGCCCTCTTGCTCGCGGTAGGTCTTGAGCGTGGCCAGCGGTTCGCGGTCGGCACTGCGCTCGCCACTCGCCGGGTCGATGGTGGTGAGGATGCAGCGTGAGCAGGACTTGACCACGCGAAACTCCACGTCACCGATCCGTATCCGCTTCCAGCCGTCTTCGGCAAAGGCTTCGCTGCCCTCGATCACCAGGTTGGGGCGAAAACGCAGCATCTCCATGGGCCGACCGATACGCTGGGACAGGTCATCCAGGGACGCCTGGCCGATCAGCAGCAACGGAAAGCCATCGGCAAACGCGACCTTGTCATCATCCTTGCCGTAGCCGGCCTCGGTCGTGCGTGCACGGGACAGCGGCACTTGCACCAGCCGCGTGGGTTTGCCGATGAATTCGCTGAGCCAGGCGCCCGCCTCGTCACCAGCATCCGGCACGCGCAAGGTGTCACGCCAGATGGTCACGCCGCGCAACTCGGCATCGCTGCCGGGTAGTGGCACGTCAAGCGCAGGTTGGCCCTCGGCGCTCAAGGTCAGGCCACCCGCGCTGTTCCACAGCGCCGAAAGCTGGCTCATCCTGGCCACGGCGCGCTGGGTCAGGAAACGCCCGCTGGCCTCGTCCACCAACATCCAGCGTCGATCCCCGTCGAGCCCGAGTGTGTCCAGGCCGATCTGCTGCAAGGATTCACCCTTGCCGGACTTCAAGGGGTATCGGTACAACGCGCTGAGACGAAGCATGGGCCTACATTCCTGAGGGACAAAGCCGTCACCCTAAGCTCAAGCCGGGACTTCGTCCAGCATCAGGCGCTGACGTACCACGTCCACCAACTTGTCGGGCTGGAACTTGGAGAGGAAGTTGTCGCAACCGACCTTCTTCACCATCGAGTCGTTGAAGCTGCCGGACAACGACGTATGCAGCACCACGTACAGGCTGCGCAGGCGCGGGTCGTTGCGAATCTCGGTGGTCAGGCGGTAGCCGTCCATCTCGGGCATTTCAGCGTCGGTGAAGATCATCAACAGCTTGTCGGTCATCACCTGGCCACTGTCGGCCCAGGCCTTGAGCATGTTCAGTGCCTTGAGGCCGTCGCTGGCAATGTGCATCTTCACCCCCAACTGTCCGAGGGTGTCACGCAGTTGCGAGAGGGCGACGTTGGAGTCATCCACCAGCAGCACTTCGCGGCCGCGGGCGCGTTCCAGCACCGGGTCTTCAAGTTTCTCGCGGGAAACCTTGGCGTTGTAGGGCACGATTTCGGCGAGGACTTTTTCCACGTCGATGATTTCCACCAACTGGTCATCGACCTTGCTGATGGCCGTCAGGTAATGCTGGCGCCCGGCACTTGCCGGCGGCGGCAGGATCGCCTCCCAGTTCATGTTGACGATGCGGTCGACGCCGCCCACCAGGAACGCCTGCACCGAGCGGTTGTACTCGGTGACGATAATGGTGCTGTTGGGGCCCGGAATCAGCGGACGCATGCCAATCGCCTGGGACAGGTCGATCACCGGCAACGTCTGCCCACGCAGGTTGACCACGCCGCAGACAAATGGGTGGCGCTGGGGCATCAGGGTCAACTTGGGCAGTTGCAGCACTTCCTGCACCTTGAACACGTTGATCGCGAACAGCTGCCGCCCGGCCAGGCGAAACATGAGGATCTCCAGGCGATTCTCACCCACCAATTGTGTGCGTTGATCTACCGTGTCGAGAATGCCGGCCATTAAAGACTCCTGGGGTTTAGCGGATGGATAGTGCTGGTCACTGAAGCAGGTTATCGGCGGCAAACGCCGGACCTTGACCCCCACTAAAATGCCATGCAAATCCATTGATGTCACACTGACATCATGCTTTACTGAACCCGCTTCAACGCAAGGCCCATCACCACCGCCGCGTGACCGCAAAGTCTGCGCGAGGTTCCGCTATGTAAGGGATTCCCCTATCCACAATCAGGACCAACCTGATATTCGCGATATCTAATAGCCATTAATGTGACGCCATTCTCATTGCATGAATGGAGTCAGGCTTTTGTTTGCTATCGCAAGCCCACGGCCAACGGATCATCCAGTGACTTATGTACTGGCACCCAAAGAAGTTGTGCGAATGCCCCTGGAAATTGTGGGGTACTCGGACGACGGCCGTCATTCAAATAAATTTCCTACTGAAAAGTCGGAACGGGCCTACAGATATTCGTCATATTTCAGCGGTAGTTTTACGCCATTCAACCGGTGCAACATCTCATCATCCGATCGTATGTTCTGGAGACTTGTGTGATGAACGACGGCAAAGAGTGGCAACTTGCACTTCCCGAGTTCCTCCTCGAGGCGGAAATGTTGCTGGCCAAGTCTGAAGAATGCTTGAGCCACCTGCATTTGATCCGCAACGACAGTGACGCGATCGACTGCATGAAAACCAACCTGATCAAGCTCGCGGAAAAATCCGAAGCCCTGGCCCTGAGGGCGATCAGCGAGTTCTCACGGCATATCCAGTACCTGATCAGCAACGCCGCCAGCCCCCTGCAACTGCATGACGAAGCACTTGATGCACTGCACAACTGCCTCACCCTGCTGGCCTGGCAACTGGAGTTGATCGATACAAAAACCGGCAAGCTCGGCCTGGATGAAACGGAACAAACCGTGTTGATCGCCACCGTTGTCCAACACATCCCCCAAAGCGATTTTGGCTATAAGCAACAACACAGGCCTTACGCTATTTGAGGCTTCTTCGCATTCAAGCGACAAAAATGTCGCATTCAATTGCCTGATTATCTAAAAACGACACCACAACTATTTATGCATCACGACGTCGTTAGCAGAAAAATATCAATAAGCCACTAACGACAATACTGATGCAAAACAACTTCAATGATACAACTTCCCCACTCGTTGAACTCCGGGACTACCTTCCGGGACGCTGCCGTGATTAATACGCCTCATCCCGCTCGGCGCCAGGCGACCAACGGTAATAGTGGTGGTACCATGCCCCGCTCGAAGTGACTCAACTTCATGATGCATATAAACGTGAAATGCGCCTCCTATGTACGCCAGCCTGAAGTCACTCATCGCAAGGTCCGTGTCCCGAAGCAATGCACGCTGGATAACCCTCGCGCTATGCCTGTGCGCGTGCCTGCTCAGCCTGTGGGCTTATGCACACTCGGCCGATCTTCCCCTGGCGCTGTTGTCAGTGAACCTGGCCACCCTGCTGGTGGTGGGCTTGCAACAGTGGCGCTCACGCAAGTCCATCAAGTTCCAGCCCCAGGAGTTGGCCGACCGCCTGTTGCAGGTCCAGGAAAACGAACGTCATCGCCTCAGCCGCGAACTGCACGACGATATCGGCCAACTGTTGACCGCCGCCAAGCTGCAAAGTGAATGGCTCAAGCGCCGTCTTCCGGAAAACCTGCAGGGCCACTGTGCGGTGCTGTGCAACACCCTCAACGAAACCCTGGCCAAGGTGCAGGACGTGTCGGCCATCCTCAACCCCCGGCAACTGGCGAGCCTGGGCCTTGAGGCGAGCCTGCGGGCGCATCTGCTCAAGACCCTGGAAAACACCCGGGTAAGCTGGAGCCTGGAATGCCATCAACGGCTGACCGGCATCCCGGAAGAGATGGCTGTTGCCGCCTTTCGCATTACCCAGGAAGCCGTCACCAACATGCTGCGCCATGCCCAGGCACGTAACCTGCTGGTACGCCTGCAACGCCTGCCCGAAGGCCTGTCACTGTTTATCAGCGATGACGGCCAGGGCTTTTCGCCCGCCATCAACCCCGCCCAGGAAGGCCAGCGGGGCATGGCCGGGATGTC
Organism: Pseudomonas sp. F9001; assembly: GCF_013385435.1. Lineage (NCBI taxonomy): Bacteria > Pseudomonadati > Pseudomonadota > Gammaproteobacteria > Pseudomonadales > Pseudomonadaceae > Pseudomonas > Pseudomonas sp. F9001. The sequence goes on along the minus strand of NZ_JACAPX010000052.1, from coordinate 12,567 downwards.
CGAGCGGATTGATCAACTGGGAGGCACATTGTCGGTCAATAGCCAGCCAGGCTCCGGGACGAGGATCGAAGCGCTTTTCCCCTGGGCGCCCCGCGCCCTCGAACGGGCCAACCCCCATAAGGTTCTAGAGTGACGTGCAACTTACTCCTGGTGGATGACCACTCCCTGATCAGGGCCGGCGTGCGTGCGCTGGTCATGGATATTCCCGGCTACGCGGTGATCGGTGAAGCGAGCGACGGCGCGCAGTTGCTGGAGCGGTTTGACGCGCTGCAACCCGACATCGTGCTGCTTGACCTGTCGATGAAGCACACCGGCGGGCTCGATGCATTGAAAGACCTCAAGCGCGCCTATCCGAAGAGCAAGGTGCTGATCCTGTCGATGCACACCGACCCGGAGCTGATCATGTGCGCGCTGGAGTCCGGCGCCCATGGCTACCTGCTCAAGGACACCACGGCCAATGAGCTGGAGCACGCGCTGCTGGCGTTGCGCAACAACGAACGCTACCTCAGCCCGGCGATCGCCCATACGGTGATCAACCAGGCGCTGATCCGCAATCAGGCCCAGGTCAACCCGCCGCCCCACAGCCACAACCTGACGGCACGCCAGTTGGAAATCCTGCGCTTGATCGTGCGCGGCAAGTCCACCCGTGAAATCGCTAATGGCCTGGGTCTGAGCATCAAGACCGTGGAAGCCCACCGCTCGCAGATCATGAAGCGCCTGCAGATTTTCGACGTGGCGGGCCTGGTGCTGTTCGCAGTGCGCGAACAGATCATCAGCCTTGACGATTAGTCAGCAACGGTGAGTCCTCCGGCAGATGCACCCGCAGTGCCTGGGGCAAGGCCGAGAAGTGCAAGTCGTCACCCTGGAGTGGTTCGCCGTCGAGGTTGATCGCCAGCCCTTCGGCGACCTTGATTTCGACCCACGGCAAGCGCGCACGCACAAACATATTGTCCAGGCCCCAGCCGTCCGTCATCAGGTTGCGCAGGGTGCCGACCACTTCCTGCGGCGCCGGCAAAATACTGATATCCAACAAACCATCATCGGCCAGGGCGCCGGGGCACAGCACGTGGCCACCACCGGCCTGGCGCCCGTTGCCGATGCCCAGGGCCAGCAGCTCGCCGCGCCAGTGAAAGTCAGGGCCCTGCAATTCACCGTAGGCCGCGCGCAACTCGCTGAAGCGTGACAGGCCGGTGAACAGATAGGCCGCGCCACCGAGGACTTTCTTCAAGTCTTCGGAGGTGTTGGCAGTGACCTGGCTGCCAAAACCACCGGTGGCCATATTCAGGAAGATCTGCCCGCCTACTTCGCCCAGGTCGATGGCACGGGCCGGTACATCCAGCAGGTCCAGGGCCTGCTCGGGCTCCAGCGGCACACCGGCGGCGCGGGCAAAATCGTTGGCGGTACCGAGGGGCATCAGCACCAGGCTGGCCTCGGTCTTGGCCCGGGCCATGGCCTCGGCCACATCCCGCAGGGTGCCGTCACCGCCGCCGGCGATCAGCCGCGTGTAGCCATCGGCAAGGGCCTGATCGACAAACCGCTGGGCATCGCCACCCTCCCACGTCACCCGTACGGCCAGGTCCCAGCCCTGCTCGCGCTTGCCCTGCACCGCCGCCCGCACCTGCTCGTTGAGGGCTTGCTTGCCGTGCAGAATCAACAGTGCCTTGGGTGTGCTCATGGATGAATGCTCCTGGGTTTAAGGTTCCTGAGGGATGTTGACCGTGGCCAATCGAAAAAAAGCCATCGGATGTAGAAATTAACCGGGTTTTGTAGCGTTTCTGACACGGATCAACTCGCACTTGGCGAAATCGACCTAGACTTATACCTATTCCCATCCGACAAGGCCGTCGCACCATGATCACCATGTCCGCCTTCCACTCCATGCTTATCCCCATCCTGACCGGCATGATCCTCCTGGCCATCGGCTTCAACTTCCGCGACAAACCCATCGGTGTGTTCGGCATGTGGATCGGCATGCTGCTGATCCTCGGCACCGTGGTTTACAAGATCCTCGCCAAACTCGCCGAATGACAATCTCACTCGCATTGCACATGACGGCCTCGTACACTCGGTCAATTCGTCGTTTTTAAGGTTGACCGCCTCGTGCTTGCCCGTCTGTTTGCCCTGCCCTGTTGCCTGCTTTTCTGCCTGCTGACCCTGCTGCCCATGGCGCCTGCCCACGCCGTGAGCCTGCCGGGGCTGCTGGGCAGCAACACCAAAACCCAGCCGCAAGCCGACGTCCCGTTGGGCCAGTCCCTGGACGAGGTGATCAAGACCCTGGAAAACGACCAGCAGCGCACCAAGCTGCTGAGCGACCTGAAAAAGCTCCGTGAGACCACGCAAAAGGCCCAGCCCGCCGCCGAACTGGGTGTGCTCGGTTTGATCGGCGGTACGCTGTCGAGCCTGGAGCAACAGTTCTCCGGTGCCGACAGCCCGCTCAATCGCTGGTCCAACGAGTTTGACCAGGCCAAGGATGAACTCACCGCACTGATGCTGCCGGCCAGCGAATGGCTGCCGATCATCTTTGCCTTTGCCATGATCCTGATGCTCTGGAGCCTGCTGGCCGCGATCCTGATCTGGCTCAGCCACCGGGTGCGCGAGCGCTTCGGCCTGACCGAAGAACTGCCGCAACACCCCAAGACCTGGGACCTGCTGCGCTTTGCCCTGCGCAAGCTCGGCCCGTGGCTGATCGCGTTGGTGATCACCGTCTACATGAGTTACGCACTGCCCTCGTCCCTCGGCAAATCCCTGGCGATGGTGCTGGCCTACGCGCTGGTGGTGGGCACCTGCTTCTCGGCGATCTGCGTGGTCGCCTTTTCCGTACTCGACGGCCCGCACCGTCACCGCGCGTTGTACATCCTGCGCCACCAGGCCTTCCGGCCGTTGTGGCTGATCGGCAGCTTTGCCGCCTTTGGCGAAGCCGTCAGCGACCCGCGCCTGGCCGAGAGCCTGGGCCAGCACCTGTCCCATGTCGCCGCGACCATCGCCAATGTCATGGCCGCGCTGTCCACCGGTGTGTTCATCCTGCGATTCCGCCGGCCGATTGCGCACCTGATCCGCAACCAGCCGCTGTCCCGCCGCCTGACCCGCCGCGCCCTGAGTGACACCATCGAAATCGTCGGCACCTTCTGGTACCTGCCGGCGTTGCTGCTGGTGGGCATCTCGCTGTTCGCCACCTTCGTCTCCGCCGGCGACACCAGCACCGCCCTGCGCCAGTCGTTGTTGTGCACGGTGTTGCTGGTGCTGTGCATGGTGATCAACGGCCTCGTGCGCCGCCATTCCCTCAAGCCGCAACGTGGGCACAAGCGCCATGCGCTGTACTCCGAGCGCCTGAAAAGCTTCGTCTACACCCTCGCCCACCTGGTGGTGTGGCTGGTGTTTATCGAACTCGGCCTGCGGGTCTGGGGCCTGTCGCTGATCCGTTTTACCGAAGGCGACGGGCATGAAATCAGCGTCAAGCTGTTCGGCCTTGCCGGCACATTGCTGTTTGCCTGGCTGATCTGGATCCTCAGCGACACCGCGATCCACCACGCCCTCACCCGCTCGCGCAAAGGCCTGGCCAACGCGCGTGCGCAGACGATGATGCCGTTGATTCGCAACGTGCTGTTCGTGACCATCTTCATCATTGCCGCCATCGTCGCCCTGGCGAACATGGGCATGAACGTCACGCCGCTGCTGGCGGGTGCCGGTGTGATCGGCCTGGCCATCGGTTTTGGTGCACAGTCGCTGGTGGCGGATTTGATCACCGGCCTGTTCATCATTATCGAAGACTCCCTGGCGATTGATGACTACGTGGATGTCGGCGGCCACCTAGGGACGGTCGAAGGGTTGACCATCCGTACCGTGCGCCTGCGGGACATCGACGGCATCGTGCATACGATCCCGTTCAGTGAAATCAAAAGCATCAAGAATTACTCCCGGGAGTTCGGCTACGCGATCTTCCGGGTGGCGATTCCCTACAACATGGAAATCGACGACGCCATCAAGCTGATGCGCGACGTCGGGCAGAAGATGCGCAACGACCCGTTGCAGCGGCGCAATATCTGGTCGCCGCTGGAGATTCAGGGTGTAGAAAGTTTCGAGTCCGGCAGTGCGATTCTTCGCGCCCGCTTCAAGACCGCGCCGATCAAGCAGTGGGAGGTTTCGCGGGCGTTCAACCTGTCGCTCAAGCGTCACCTCGACGAAGCCGGGCTGGACCTGGCCACCCCACGCTTGAGCGTGCAAGTGGTGACAGCGGCGGGAGGCGTGCAAGAGAAAGAATAAGCGCTGCCCGGACGACGTCAGGATCAACAACAATAATCATGGAGAGTCCTTATGCGTTTGACCGGTCTTACACACCAATGGGTATTCGGCCTGCTGTGCGGTGTCGCCAGCAGCGCGGTCATCGCCGCCAACAGCGGCCAGGACAGTGCCCGTGAAACCATCGCCGCCCAGGCCAAAGTACTGGAACCGGCCTTGCTGGAAACCCGGCGCGACATCCACGCCCATCCTGAACTGGGCAACACCGAACATCGCACCGCGGAGCTGGTGGCCAAGCAGCTGCGGGAGATGGGGCTGGAGGTCAAGACTGGCGTGGCGCGCACGGGCGTTGTCGCCATCCTCAAGGGCGCCCTGCCCGGCCCGACCGTGGCCTTGCGCGCCGACATGGATGCGCTGCCGGTCAAGGAAGTCTCCGGCCTGCCCTTCGCCTCGAAGGCCAAGGGTGTGTACCTCGATAAAGAAGTCGACGTGATGCACGCCTGCGGCCACGACGCCCACACCGCCATCCTGCTGAGCACGGCGAAAATCCTTACAGGTATGCGCGATCGTCTGCCTGGGACCGTGGTGTTTTATTTCCAGCCGGCTGAAGAAGGCCCGAGCGACTTTATCCCCGACGGTAAAAACACTTGGGGCGCGAAGATGATGGTGCAGGAAGGGCTGATGAAATCGCCCAAGCCGGATGCCGTTTTTGGGCTGCATGTGTGGGCCGGGGTGCCTGCGGGGCAGATTGCGTATCGGCCGGGGCCGACGCTGGCGAGCTCGGATGACCTGCGGATCAAGATCCTGGGCAAGCAGACCCATGCGGGGCGGCCGTGGGATGGGATCGATCCGATTACCGTGGGGGCGCAGGCCATTGTGGGGCTGCAGACGGTGGTCAGTCGGCGTACCGACATTTCTTCGTTTCCGGCGGTGGTGAGTATTGGCACCATCAACGGAGGGACGCGGTACAACATCATTCCCGAATCGGTGGACATGAGTGGGACCATTCGCTCCTACGACTATGGCATTCGCCAGAAGCTGCATGCGGATGTGCGGCAGACCGTCGAGAAAATCGCCGAGAGTGGTGGGGCGAAGGCTGAGGTGACGATCATTGAGAAGTACGATCCGACCATCAACAACCCGGCGCTGACCGAGAAGATGCTGCCGAGTTTGCGTTGGGCGGCGAATGGCGACGTAGTGAATGCCCCGTTGGTGGGTGGGGCTGAGGACTTCTCGTTTTATGCCAAGGAAGCGCCAGGGTTGTTTGTGTTTCTGGGGGTGACGCCGAGGGATCAGGACATGAGCAAGGCGGCACCGAATCATAATCCGGGGTTCTTTGTGGATGAGTCGGCGTTGGTGGTTGGGGTTCGCACGCTGGCTTCGTTGGCGACGGATTATCTGTATGCCAATGCGGCGGATTGAGGGTATATCCGTTATTCAGGTAACGGCCGCCTAGGGTTCCGCTCTTGCCCCACCACTCTGCACCTCGCTCGGGCTTAAGTGTGGTGAAGCAACAGCAAACCCAAAGGCGGACACGATCCAAATGTGGGAGCGGGCTTGCTCGCGAAGGTCGATAACGATGACGTGGGTATCCTGACTCAACGCGGCGCCCTCAGGTTTTTCGCGAGCAAGCCCGCTCCCACATAAAGCGGCTCTGCTTTTGCTCTAACACTCAGGTCATCGGGGTAAAGCCCTGTGCTTACTTGGGGCTGGGCCGGCATTCCGGCTGTTCAAAAGTGAGCCGCTGTGAGAGCGGAACCAAAAGCCGTCGTGACCTAGATAACGGATACACACAGGCAAAACGTCAAACCACATCCACCCCCACATGAATCGCATCATGCCGCCAAAACTCCAGATCACAATCAATCAACCGCTCATGCTGATCATAATTAACCCGAGCAATCCGCAACCCCGGGCTCCCCACCGACACCCTCAACGCCGCAGCCGCCTCAACCTGCAATGACGTCGGCACAATCTCAAACCGCACCCGCCCGTAGTGCAAGTCATACACCCGCGCATACAACTCCGTAATCGACTGATTCAAATCACACTCCAGAATCCCCGGAAAATACTGCGGGTTCAGATAGTGCTCCACATACAACACCAACCGCCCATCAATCCTGCGCCCCCGGCAAATCTGAATCACACTGGACAACGCCGGCAACTGCAACCACGCACACACCGCCGCCGAAGCCGGCTGCAACCGCGCCGAAATCACCTCGGTCGACGGCACCCGCCCCTGGGCACTCACCATCGCGTGAAAATGACTGCGCTGCATCAGGTTATAGGCAAGCCTGGGCGGCGACACAAACCACCCCCGCCGCTCCTCGCGATAAATCTGCCCTTGTGCCTCAAGTTGTAACAAGGCTTCCCGCACCGTAATCCGGGTGGTACCAAACAACTCGCTGAGCTTGCGCTCGGCCGGCAGCTTACTGGCAGGCGCCAACAAGCCATGGTCGATCTGCTCTTGCAGCGCCAGGCCAATGGTTGTCACCGCCTTGGTTGCCTCATCACGCATCAACGTTACCTATCTGGACTAGACCAGCACTATTCAGGTGCACAAAACGCCCGCTAAACGCGCCTCTGCTGTTGCGTGCAAGCCTAGGCATTGCACATGACCGACAGATGACAGCGCCTCGCGACGTGCTGCCACAAGACCTGCAATACATCGGCCAAGTCCAAGGCTTCCGGGCGGTTGGGCATGGTCTACGCTTACCCGGTGATCCCCCGTCCAGGCCAACAAAAAACGACATCGACATGAAACTGTCATCCGCCACGCCTAAATTGGCTCGTGTATTGCTGACCTAGACCAACACCACCGCAAACGTCGATAAAAACGCAGCGTTGAAAACGCCCAAAGGAGCTTCGGATGAAACAGCTTTTCCTGGCATCACTGTTAGGCTCGACCATTGCCATGTGCACCGCCGCCATGGCTGCTGATACCGATTTGAAAACGCTCGAAGCCGCCGCGAAAGCGGAAGGCGCCGTCAACAGCGTCGGCATGCCCGATGACTGGGCCAACTGGAAAGGCACCTGGGACGACCTGGCCAAGACCTACGGCCTCAAGCACATCGACACCGACATGAGCTCGGCCCAGGAAGTCGCCAAGTTTGCGGCAGAAAAAGACAACGCCAGCGCCGACATCGGCGACGTCGGTGCAGCCTTCGGCCCGATCGCGGTGAAGCAGGGCGTTACCCAACCGTACAAACCGACCACCTGGGCACAAGTCCCGGATTGGGCGAAAGACAAGGACGGTAACTGGGCCCTGGCCTACACCGGCACCATCGCCTTTATCGTCAACAAAAAACTCCTGCACGGCTCCGAAGCTCCGAAAAGCTGGGCTGACCTGAAGACCGGCAAATACAAGGTTTCCATCGGTGACGTGAGCACCGCCGCCCAGGCGGCCAACGGCGTACTCGCCGCCGCACTCGCCAACGGTGGCGACGAGAAGAACATTCAGCCGGCGCTGCTGATGTTCGCCGACATCGCCAAGCAAGGCCGCCTGTCGCTGGCCAACCCAACCATCGCCACCATGGAAAAAGGCGAAGTGGAAGTGGGCGTGGTCTGGGACTTCAACGGCCTGAGCTACAAAGCCAAGATGGCCAACCCGGATGACTACGTGGTGCTGATCCCATCGGACGGCTCGGTGATTTCCGGCTACACCACCATCATCAACAAATACGCCAAGCACCCGAACGCCGCCAAGCTGACCCGCGAATACATCTTCAGCGACGCCGGCCAGACCAACCTGGCGCGTGGCAATGCGCGGCCGATCCGTGCCGAGCACCTGACCTTGCCAGCCGACGTACAGGCCAAGCTGCTGCCTAACGAGCAGTACAAGAAAGTCACGCCGATCAAGGACGCCGACGCTTGGGAGAAGACCTCCAAGGCACTGCCGCAGAAGTGGCAGGAAGAAGTCATCATCAATATGCAATAAGGCTTAACACGCCTGTTCAAGTGGAACGCGGTCAGTGTGGGAGCTGGCTTGCCTGCGACAGCGGTATGACACTCAGCAGCATTGTCGACTGACACACCGCTATCGCAGGCAAGCCAGCTCCCCCATTTGATCGGTGTTCCAACCGAAAAACCGAGTCAAGCCTATTTGTTGCGGAGCCCCAGCCCCTATGAAGCACAACGTCATCCTTGTCGTGCTCGACGGCCTGAATTACGAGGTTGCCCGACACGCCATGGGGCACTTGCAGGCCTATGTCGGCGCAGGACGCGCAGCACTGTACAAACTGGAATGTGAACTGCCGGCCCTGTCCCGGCCACTGTACGAATGCATCCTCACCGGCGTCCCGCCGATCGAGAGCGGCATCGTCCACAACAACGTCTCGCGCCTGTCCAACCAGCGCAGCATTTTCCATTACGCCACCGACGCCGGTTTATCCACGGCGGCGGCGGCGTATCACTGGGTCAGCGAGTTGTATAACCGCTCGCCCTTTATCGCCGCCCGGGATCGGCATACCAGCGACCCGGCCCTGGCGATCCAGCACGGGCATTTCTACTGGAATGACCATTACCCGGACTCGCACCTGTTTGCCGACGCCGAAAGCCTGCGCCTCAAACACGCGCCGAATTTCCTGGTGGTGCACCCGATGAACATCGACGATGCCGGCCACAAGCACGGCCTCGACACCCCGCAATACCGCAACAGCGCGCGCTCGGCCGACATCATCCTCGCCGACTACCTGCAAGGCTGGCTCGACGCCGGTTACCAGGTGCTGGTGACGGCCGACCACGGCATGAACAACGACCGCTCCCACAACGGCCTGCTGCCGGAAGAACGGGAAGTGCCGCTGTTTGTGCTGGGTGATGCCTTCAGCCTCGACACCCACGCCACGCCCAAACAAACCGAGCTGTGCGGCACCGTCTGCGAGCTGTTGGGTGTACCCCACGACAAACCTGTATGCCGGGAGCTGTTGAAGTGAATTCAGTGATCCGCGGCAAATGGCTGGCCGCCTTGTGCCTGGTGCCCTTCGCCATCTTCTTTATCGTGTTCGAAATCGCCCCGCTGGTGTGGGTGATGATCAGCAGCGTCCAGTCCGAAGAGTTCGGCTGGGGCCTGGCCAACTTCAGCAAGATCTTCAGCTCGAAGTTCTATATGCAGGCGATCCAGTACAGCCTGGAAATCAGTTTCTACTCCAGCGTGTTCGGGATCATCATCGCCGTACTCGGCAGCTACTCGCTGCGCCGGGTCGACGGGCCGCTGCGCAATTTCGTGACCGCGTTCGCCAACATGACCAGCAATTTTGCCGGCGTACCCCTGGCCTTCGCCTTCATCATCCTGCTGGGGTTCAACGGCAGCATCACCATCATGCTCAAGCAGGCGGGGATCATTCAGGACTTCAACCTGTACTCCAAGACCGGCCTGATCATCCTTTATACCTACTTCCAAATTCCCCTCGGCGTGTTGCTGCTCTACCCGGCCTTTGATGCACTGCGTGAAGACTGGCGCGAGTCTGCTTCATTGCTCGGCGCGGACGGCTGGCAGTACTGGCGGCACATCGGTCTGCCGGTGCTGACCCCGGCGCTGCTGGGCACCTTCGTGATCCTGCTGGCCAACGCTCTCGGCGCCTACGCCACGGTGTACGCGCTGACCACCGGCAACTTCAACGTGCTGCCGATCCGCATCGCGGCGATGGTCTCCGGCGATATTTCCCTGGACCCGAACATGGCCAGTGCCCTGGCCGTGGTGCTGGTGGCGCTGATGACCGTGGTGACCGTGGTCCATCAACTGCTGCTCAAGAGGAGCTACCATGTCTCGCGCTGAACCTGGCTCGGCCGCCCTCTACCACCGCGTAGTGGTGTATCTGTTGTTTGCAATCCTGGTGCTGCCGTTGCTCGGCACCCTGGTCTACTCCATCGCCAGCAGTTGGTCGGCGACCATCCTGCCATCCGGCTTTACCTTCAAATGGTATATCCAGCTGTGGAGTGACCCGCGCTTCCTGAATGCCTTCGGCCAGTCGCTGCTGGTGTGCGTTGGCGCGCTGATCTTGTCGGTGGTGCTGATCCTGCCGCTGCTGTTTGTGGTGCATTACCACTTTCCGAAACTCGACGCGCTGATGAACATTTTGATCCTGCTGCCCTTCGCGGTGCCGCCGGTGGTGTCGTCGGTGGGGCTGTTGCAGCTCTATGGCTCGGGGCCATTTGCGATGGTGGGTACGCCGTGGATCCTGATCGGTTGCTACTTCACCGTGGCGCTGCCGTTCATGTATCGGGCGATCACCAACAACCTGCAAGCGATCAACCTGCGGGACCTGATGGACGCCGCCCAACTGCTCGGTGCCAGCACCTTCCAGGCGGCGTTCCTGGTGGTGTTGCCGAACCTGCGCAAGGGCTTGATGGTGGCATTGCTGCTGTCGTTCTCGTTTCTGTTCGGCGAGTTCGTGTTCGCCAACATCCTGGTGGGCACCCGCTACGAAACCCTGCAGGTGTACCTCAACAATATGCGTAACAGCAGCGGCCACTTCACCAGTGCCCTGGTGATCTCCTATTTCTTCTTCGTGCTGGTGCTGACCTGGGCCGCCAACATCTTGAACAAGGACAAAAGCCAATGAGCTTCGTCAGCGTCCAACACCTGCAAAAAGGCTACGCCGGTACGCCGGTATTCAGTGACATCAACTGCGAAATCGCCAAGGGCGAATTCGTCACCCTGCTTGGCCCGTCGGGCTGCGGCAAGTCGACCCTGCTGCGCTGCATCGCCGGCCTGACCTCGGTGGACAGCGGGAAAATCCTGCTGGATGGCCAGGACATCGTCCCGCTGAGCCCACAGAAACGGCATATCGGCATGGTGTTCCAGAGCTACGCGCTGTTCCCCAACATGACCGTGGAACAGAACGTCGCCTTCGGCCTGCGCATGCAGAAGGTCAATGCCGACGACAGCCACAAACGCGTGCAGGAAGTGTTGCAACTGGTGGAGCTGAAAGAACTCGCCGGCCGCTACCCGCACCAGATGTCCGGCGGCCAGTGCCAGCGCGTGGCCCTCGCCCGCTCGCTGGTGACGCGCCCGCGCCTGCTGTTGCTCGACGAGCCGTTGTCGGCCCTCGATGCACGGATTCGCAAGCACCTGCGCGAACAGATTCGCCAGATCCAGCGCGAGCTGGGCCTGACCACCATCTTCGTGACCCATGATCAGGAAGAAGCCCTAACCATGTCCGACCGGATCTTCCTGATGAACCAGGGCAAGATCGTGCAGAGCGGCGATGCCGAGACCCTCTACACCGCGCCGGTGGATGTGTTCGCCGCCGGCTTTATCGGCAACTACAACCTGCTGGACGCCGACAAGGCCAGCAAACTGTTGCAGCGTCCGATCACCGGGCGCATCGCCATTCGCCCGGAGGCCATTGAGCTCAGCCGCAGCGGTGAGCTGGATGCGTTGGTGCGCAGCCACAGCCTGTTGGGCAACGTGATTCGCTACCGCATCGAAGCCCGGGGCGTGGAATTGGTGGTGGATGTGCTTAACCGCTCGGCTGACGATCTGCACCCGGATGGTCAGAGATTGGCACTTTCCATCGACCCAAGTGCGTTGTGTGAAGTAGCCTGACGCACGATTTATTTGAGAGAGCGTGACTGATGGCATTGGTAATTTTTGATCTGGACGACACCCTGATCCACGGCGACTGCGCCACCCTGTGGAGCGAGCAGATGGGCCGCCTGGGCTGGGTGGATGGTGAGTCGTTCATGCGCAAGAACGACGAACTGATGGCGGCCTACAGCCGCGGTGAGCTGGCCATGGAGGATTTCATGGACTTCAGCCTGGAGCCGATGATTGGCCGCACGCCGGAAGAGATCGAGCACCTTGTAGAGCCGTGGGTGGAAGACGTTATCGAGCCGCTGATCTACAGCGAAGCCACCCGCACCATTGCACAGCACCGCAAGAATGGTGACCGGATTTTGGTGATCTCGGCGTCGGGGACGCACCTGGTCAAGCCGATTGCGGCGCGTATCGGCATTGATGAAGTGCTGGGGATTGAGCTGGACGTCGCCCATGGGGTGTACAGCGGCAAGACCACAGGTGTACTGACTTACCGCGAAGGCAAGATCACTCGCCTGATGGAATGGCTGGAGCAGGAAGGTGAGCACCTTGATGGGGCGTACTTCTATTCGGATTCGCGCAATGATTTGCCACTGTTGTTGAAGGTGGAGAATCCGCAGGTGGTGAACCCGGATCCGGTGCTGCGGGCGCATGCTGAGCAGGCTGGGTGGCCGATTCATCATTGGGTGTGACGTTTTGTGCTGGTTTGAGGTGGGTACATATCCGTTATTCAGGTAACGGCCACCTATGGTTTCGCTCTTACAGCGAGTCACTTTGCAAAAGCGGCAAAGTAA
>NZ_JACAPX010000051.1:0-11955 GCF_013385435.1 Pseudomonas sp. F9001 | reverse complement strand
CACACCGAGCCTAGGCGAGGTGCCGAGTGGTGGGGCAAGAGCGTTTTGCTTACTTTTGCGCTTTTCAAAAGTGAGCCGCTGTAAGAGCGGAACCAATAGCAGCCGTTACCCAAATAACGGATATACACCCAAAACTTCCCTAATCGTGCAAAGCCTTAGCCGCCCCCAACAATCCCCGAAACTTCAAATATCGCGCCTGCAAAACAGCCTGTTGAGCGCCGTCCGGGAAAAACCGTTGCTTCACCGGCATCCCCGCCTGCAACAGCGCCGCGCCCTGGCCGCTCGACAGGAACCCCAACTTCGCTGCACCAATACACGCCCCCAACTCACTGCCATGCAACGTATAAATCTCCCGCCCAAGAATATTGGCCAGCAACTGCGCCCAATACTCACTGCGCGCCCCACCACCCACCAACGCACAAGCCCCCACCGTGGCCCCGGCCGACTGCACTGCATTCAATGCATCCAGCAACCCGAACCCGACGCCCTCCATCACCGCATAACCCAGCATGGCCGGCGTGCAGTCATGCCCCAGGCTCATGAAACCACCCCGCAACAACGGGTCGTTATGGGGCGTGCGCTCCCCCGCCAAATACGGCAAAAACAACGGATTGGAAACCGGCACGCCCTGCCCGATCGGCAACTCGGCCTGCACCCGATCCAGCAACGCCTGCTCATCAACCGACCCCGTCAACCGCGTCACCCACCGCAAACAACTGGCCCCGGCCAACATCGCCCCCATGGTGTACCAACGCCCAGGCAACGCATGACAAAAACTATGCACCGCACTCGCCGGATTCCCCGCCGAGTGATCAGTAATCGCCACGATGGCCGCACTCGTCCCCAACGTGATAAACGCATCCCCCGCATTCACCGCCCCTATGCCCACCGCCGCCACCGGGTTGTCCCCGCCACCGCCGGCAATCACCAGGCCCTCGGCCAAGCCCAGTCGCCCCGCCGCAGCCGCATTCAAACAAGCACTGGCCGCGCCACCTTCTACCAGCCGTGGCATCTGCGCCAACCGCAAACCCGTGGCCTGCAGCATCGGTTCAAACCATTCACGGTTGGCCACATCCAGCCACAGCGTCCCCGCACCATCGGACACATCACTCACGCGCTCACCACTCAAGCGCAGGCGCAGGTAATCCTTGGGCGACAGCACGCAATCAATGGCGCTGAATACCGCCGGTTCATGCTCCTGCAACCACAGCAGCTTGGGCGCCGTGAGACCGGCCATCGGCAAGCTGCCGGTGACGTCGGCAAACTCACTGCCCAAGGCTTCAGCCTGGGCCATGGCACGGGAGTCATCCCAGAGAATCGCCGGGTACAACACCCGGTCGTCTTGCCCCAGCAATACCGCCCCGTGCATCTGCCCGGACAACCCGATGCAACTGACACGGCCGTAGGCATCCGGCTGATCAGTGCGCAGTTGGTCCAGAGCCTTCAGGCATGCTTGCCACCAATCCTCAGGCGCCTGCTCGGACCAGCCTACGTGCGGGCGCGAGACCGTCAGCCGCGCGCCCGCATGGGCGAGGACGTTGCCTTGCGCGTCCATCAGGATCGCCTTGAGTTCCGAAGTGCCGAGATCAATGCCAAGGGAAACCGCGTTGTTCATATCAGGGGCAGCCGCATGAGTTACGAATCTTCAGGGTGGGCGCGAGCCGCACGCTGTGTGTTTTACGCTTGGGCGACGCCATGCGCTCAAGCAGCAGGTTGACCGCCCGGGCGCCGAGTTCCTGGACCGGCTGTGCGATCAGGGTCAGGCGTGGCACGAAGAAATCCGCCCAGTCAAAATCATCGAAGCCCACCAGGGCCATCTGCCCGGGCACGTCGATATTCGCATCACGCAAGGCGTGCATCGCACCCAGGGTCATCAGGTTGTTGCCCGCCATGATTGCCGTGGGCGGTGTTGCCAGGGTCAATAACTGCGCGGTCGCTTGCCGTGCCGGCTCGCTGCTGGAACCACCGTTGACCAGCAATTGCGGGTCAAACACCAACCCTGCCGCCTGCAACGCGGCTTGATAGCCGGCCACGCGCTCATCGGAAGTGCCGAGCCCCGCGCGCCCGGAAATAAAGCCGATGCGCCGGTGGCCATGGCCGATCAAGTGCGCCACCAGGGCCTGGGTCGACTGGGTGTTTTCCACCCCGACCTGATCGAAACGATCACACATCATCCGGTCCACCAACACCGCCGGCACTTGATTGGCCTGCAGGTATTCCAGGGCCAGCGAACCGGTAGACGGCGCCAGCAGAATGCCGTCCACCCGCCGATGGTGCAGCGCCGTGACCACACGCAGTTCCTGTTCGGGATCGTCGTGGGTATCGACAAACAACATCATGTAGCCGTGCTTGGCGCACTCGGTTTCAATCGCGTGCACCGTTTCACTGAAGTAGTGGTTGGACAGCGCCGAGATCGCCACGCCAATGGTATTGGTGGTGGACCGGGCCAGGGAGCGCGCCAGCGTATTGGGGATGTAGCCCAACTGCCGGATCGCGCTCTGCACCGCTTGCACCGTGTCCGGGCTGACCTTGCGGGTGCCGTTCAAGACGTGGGAAACCGTCGACGTCGACACCCCTGCAATTCTTGCCACATCCTCCATGGTTGCCACGGTGCTCACTCCTGGGTGCTTTTAATGTTTGCTGGACCAACCGCTGTAGGAACCGACGTTGTCGCGGGTGATCAGTTTTGGCGCCAGCAGGGTAACCGCTTCGGCGGGTTGTTTGTCATTGAGAATGTCATTGCCGACATTGACGGCGGTCTGGGCCATGGCCCATGGGTCCTGGCTGGCGGAGGCCTGGATCAGGGTGTCGGTCTTCAGGGCATTCTCGATGTCCGGCGCGCCGTCCACGGAGGTGATGATGATGCCGCTGCGTTTCAGTTGCTTGGCCGCCAGGTCGCTGCCGATGGCTTGCGGGTCGTTGATTGCGAACAGGCCGTCGATTTTCTGGAAGCGCGTCAGGTAACCCTGCATCACGTTCAAGCCACCTTCGCGGGAGCCCTTGCCGTCCTGGTCGTCCGACAGCAACTTGATCTCCGGGGCGCTGGCCAGCGCGGTTTTGCAGCCTTTGACCCGATCGGTCACGGCGGTGACTTGCGGGCCGTTCTGAATGATCACATTGCCCTTGCCCGACAGTTTGTCGACGATGAACTGGCAGGCGAGCTTGCCGGCCTCGACGTTGTCGGTCTGCACCGTGGCATTCACGCCCTTGGCGTCGACGTCCACGGCCACCACCACGATCCCGGCGTCGCGGGCTTTCTTGATCGCCGAGGCCATGGCCGACGGGTCGACGGCGTTGAGCAGGATCAGGTCGACCTTGGACGAGATGAAGTTGTCGATCTGCGAGAACTGCTTGCTCAGGTCATAGTCGGCCGACACCGAGGTGACTTTCACCGCCGGGTTCAGCTCCTTGGCCCGCGCCGTGGCACCGTCGGCCAGGGTCACGAAATACGGGTTGCCCAGGGACCCCATGCTGATGCCGATGGCTTTCAGTTCACGGGCTTGCACCGCCTGGGACATCAACACGGCAACGCCCAGGGAGGCGACAACAGGAAACATGCGTTTGAAGTTCATGATGACTCTCTTGTGATTGTTGTTTGAGTGAAATCAGGTCCGCGCACCGGACTGGCGATAGCGATCCAGCGCTACCGCGCCAATGATCACGATGCCCTTGATGATGTACTGCCAGATATCCGAGACGCCCAGCAGCACCAGGCCGTTGGTCAACACCGCGATGATCAGCGCACCAATCAGCGTGCCGCCGATGGTGCCGACGCCGCCGGTAAAACTGGTACCGCCGAGGATCACTGCGGCAATCGCATCCAGCTCATAGGATTGCCCCAGTTGCAGGCCATTGGCGGCGAACAGGCGTGACGCGCTCATCACCGCGCCCAACCCGGCCAACGCACCGGACATGGCATAGACGAACAGCAGGACCTTCCACACCTTGATCCCCGACAGCCGCGCCGCTTCCGGGTTGCCGCCCACGGAGTAGATTTGCACCCCCATCACCGTGCGCCGCAGGATGAACCACGACAGCGCAATCACGGCCACGGCAATGATCACCAGCCAGGGCACGCCCAGCACCGAATCGTTGCCAATAAAGGCAAACGGCAAATCAGGGTTGAACACGGTTTTGTCGTCGGCCAACAGGCGTGCCAAACCGCGCATGGCGGTCAGCGCACCGAGGGTGACGATAAACGGCGGCAGGCGCATGAAGGCGATCAGGCCGCCGTTGACCAGGCCCAGCAACAGGCCGAAGCCAACCCCGGCGGCAATCCCGAACATGCCGAACTGCGGTGACATCGACGCTTGCAACGCAACCACAGCCGAAGCCGCAAGAATCGCTCCCACCGACAAGTCGATGCCCGCCGTGAGGATCACAAAGGTCATCCCCGCCGCCAGCACCACGTTGACCGACGCCTGCTGGGTGATGATCGACAGGTTCTGCACCGTCATGAAGTTTTCGCTGGCCAGGGCAAAACCCACCAGCAGCAGCACCAGCACCGGCAACATGCCCACCGTGCGCATCAGTTCGCGAATACGCTCAGCCTTGCCGATCGTTGCCACAGTCATGGTGTTGCTCCCGCTTGTCGTTGAATTAGCCATGGGCGGCCACCTGTTCGCTGCCGGTGGCGAGGTCGATGATCGCCTCCTGGGAAATATCCAGCCCCGATGCCCCGCCCACTTCGGCCACCAGTTGCCCTTCGCGCATGATCAGCACGCGGTCGCAGGTGCCGATGATTTCCGGCAGTTCGCTGGAGATCACCACGATGCCTACGCCGGCCTTGGCCAACTGGTTGATGATGCGGTAGATCTCGGATTTGGAGCCTATGTCCACGCCACGGGTGGGCTCGTCGAGGATCAGCACATGCGGCTTGACCTCCAGCAGCCGTGCCAGCAGCACCTTCTGCTGGTTGCCACCGGACAACGCGCCGACGTTGACCTTGCCCGACGCCACGCGGATCGACAGGGACTTGATCGCATCGCGTGAGCGTTGTGCGGCGTGGCCACGGTCGAGCACGCCACCGGCATGGGCATCCGGCACACACGCACAGACGTTGATGTTGTCGGCCACGCTCATGTCGAGAAACAGGCCCTGGGCCTTGCGGTCCTCGGTGAGGTAGACGACACCGGCACGAATCGCATCCGCCGGGTTGCGCAGTTGGGTCACGGTTTTGCCGACCACCTCCAGGGTGCCGGAGGTGCGTGGGTCGGCGGCAAAGATCAGCCGTGCCAGTTCGGTACGCCCGGCGCCCACCAGGCCGGCGATGCCCAGCACTTCACCGGCGTGCAGGTCAAAGCTGCAGTTGCGCACGCGCTTGCCGTCGGCCATGTCACGCACGCGCATCACCACCTGGCCGGGGTCGTAGGCCGCATGTTCC
The DNA here is from genome assembly GCF_013385435.1 of Pseudomonas sp. F9001. Taxonomy (NCBI): domain Bacteria; kingdom Pseudomonadati; phylum Pseudomonadota; class Gammaproteobacteria; order Pseudomonadales; family Pseudomonadaceae; genus Pseudomonas; species Pseudomonas sp. F9001. The sequence goes on along the minus strand of NZ_JACAPX010000051.1, from coordinate 6,572 downwards.
TTCTTGTAGAAACCTGACAGGTCGCGGCCCACCATCATCTTCACCAGCACTTCGGCCGACAGCACGTCCCGCGCCAGTTCGCCGACGTACTCGCCGTCCCGCAGCACCGAGACCCGGTCCGACAGCTCGTAGATTTCCGCCATTCGGTGGCTGATGTAGATGATCGCCAGGCCCTGGCTGCGCAGCTGTTTGATCAGCGCGAACAGGCGGTCGGTCTCCCGGGAGGACAACGGCGTGGTGGGCTCGTCCATCACCAGGATTTTTGCGTGGGCATGCAAGGCCCGGGCGATTTCCACCAGTTGGCGCTCGGCGATGGACAGGCTGGCGACGCGGGTGGTGGGCAGGAACTCCGCACCGAGCCTTGCCAGCACCTCGGCCACCCCGGCTTCCATGCCCTTGCGGTCGATGGTCCAGCCACGGCGCAGTTCACGGCCCAGGTAAATGTTCTCGGCCACCGTGAGGTTCGGACACAGGCTCAGTTCCTGGTAGATCACGGCAATGCCGAGGGCTTTGGCGGAGGCTGGGTTGTAGCTGGCGACGGGCTGCCCATCGATGCGGATGGTGCCGCCGTCGTCGGCCTGGTAGGCACCGGAGAGGATCTTCATCAAGGTCGATTTGCCGGCGCCGTTCTCACCCATCAAGGCGTGGATTTCACCGGGGTAGACCTTCAGGCTGACGTTCTTGAGCACCCGCAGACCGTTGAAGGTCTTGCTGATGCCCTGCATTTCAAGCAAGGGTTCAAGGCTCATGACTGAGCTCCTGGTTTTATTATTGTTGTGTTCGGGCGTTTGCCAATGGCAGTCATCGGCAGACCTGATTGCTGCCGACTCTAATCAGATACATTTGCTTACGCAAGCGCTTGCGTCAGCCGTTTATCGTTTGATTAAACGTTTCACCTGATGAATAAATGTTCATCCAGCGAACTGGAGTGACTAATTGCAGATAAAACCGCCGTTTTTCCACCTTCACCTATTCGATTGAGTATTTTTCTAAAAATAACACCGCGTTTGGCCACTACGATCCCTGTCGGTTGCGGTTTATCTGCTATCGTCCAAAGACCTCATCTCCTCCTCATCGCGCCTGCGCGATCTTCTGTGAGCATGCTCTGCGGCGCCGCCTTTGGCAGCGTCGGGCCTGAAGTTCACGGAACACTGCACCATGGACAACTCTTCAGTCGACAGCCCGGCGGAGCCGCAATCCCGGGCTGAAAAAATCGTCGAATTCAAACGCCAGAAAACCCTGCTCAAGGCCGGCGCCTTGCAAGATGCGATCTTCAACAGCGCCTACTTCTCCAGCATCGCCACCGACGAAAAAGGCGTAATCCAGATTTTCAACGTCGGCGCCGAGCGCATGCTTGGCTACGCCGCCGCCGATGTGCTGAACCGCGTCACACCGGCCGACATTTCCGACCCCGCCGAGCTGATCACCCGCGCCGCCGCCCTCAGCCTGGAACTGGACACACCGATCACGCCGGGCTTTGAGGCCCTGGTGTTCAAGGCCTCCCGGGGCATCGAAGACATTTACGAACTGACCTATATCCGCAAGGACAACAGTCGCCTGTCGGCCATGGTGTCGGTGACCGCCCTGCGCAACCGCAACGACGCGATCATCGGCTACCTGCTGATCGGCACCGACAACACCGCGCGCAAGCAGGAAGAGGCGCAACGCAAAGGTTTCGAGCGTGCCCTGGAAGAGAAAAACCTGGAGCTGGAACACGCCAGCCACATGAAGTCCGAGTTCCTTGCCACCATGTCCCACGAGCTGCGCACGCCGCTGAATGCGGTGATCGGTTTTTCCGAGGCGCTCAAGGACGGCCTGGTGGGCGACATGAGCGATATCCAGCGCGAGTACATCGGCGATATCTTCACCAGCGGCCAGCACTTGCTGTCGCTGATCAACGACATCCTCGACCTGTCCAAGGTCGAGGCCGGCATGATGGACCTGGAACTGGAAGCCGTGGAGTTGGCCGGCCTGTTGGCCAACAGCCTGCTGATCGTGCGGGAAAAGGCCGCATTGCAGCGCATCCAGTTGAAACTCGAAAGCCCGGACGACTTCGGCGCACTGGAACTGGACCTGCGCAAGACCAAGCAGATCATCTACAACCTGCTGGCCAATGCGGTGAAGTTCAGCGAGCACGGCGGCTCGGTGACGCTCTCGGTGCGCGAGGTGAATCGTAGGCAAGTGGGGCAGATTCCCGGGGACTGGCCCACCCACGGCTTTGCCCTGCAGCCCAGCGAACATCAACAGTTCCTGGAATTGAGCGTGAGCGACACCGGCATTGGGATCGCCCGGGACGACATGAGCAAGCTGTTCAAGGCCTTCAGCCAGATCGACAGCAGCCTGGCGCGCAAATTCGAAGGCACGGGCCTGGGCCTGGCGATGGTCAAGCAACTCACCGACCTGCACGGCGGCAGTGTCGCCGTGGCCAGCCGCGAAGGCGAAGGCGCGCGATTTGTGGTGTGGCTGCCGCTGCACCGTGCCGCAGATGCGGAGGCCCCATGGCCGAAATCCTGATCGTCGAAGACAACGAGGCCAATATGCGCCTCGCCCGCCTGTTGCTGGTGAACGCCGGCCACAGCGTGTTGTGGGCCGCCGATGCCGAGACCGGGCTGACCCTGGCCCGGGAAAAACAACCGGCATTGATCCTGATGGACATCCAGTTGCCGGGCATGGACGGCCTGGCAGCCACGTCACTGCTCAAGCAGGACCCTCATACCGCGCACATCCCGGTGATCGCCCTGACGGCCATGGCCATGAAGGAAGACCGTGACAAGACCCTGCGGGCCGGGTGCGACGCCTACATCATCAAGCCCCTGCGCTACAAAGAGCTGTACCAGGTGATCGACACGCTGCTGCAAAAGAACATTACTCCCTCGACTTGAGTCCTCTCCATGGCCAGCCAACCCGCGACGCTGTTGATCGTTGATGATGAAATCCAGGTGCGCAAGCTGCTGGAAACCCTGCTGCGCCACGAGGGTTACCAGACCGTGAGCGCCGCCAGTGGTGAAGAAGCCTTGCAGTTGGTGGCGCAGCGGCCGCCGGACTTGATCCTGCTGGACATCATGATGCCGGGCATGGACGGCTATGAAGTGGCCAACCAGCTCAAGGGCAACCAGGCCACGGCGAACATTCCGATCATCATGCTTTCGGCATTGAGTGAGTCCAGCGCGCGGCTCAGTGGCCTGGAAACCGGTGCTGAAGAATTCATCAGCAAGCCGGTGGAGCGGGTCGAGTTGTGGCTACGGGTACGCAACCTGCTGCGGCTCAAGGCCCACGGCGATCGGTTGAAAAACCATAGCCAGTTGTTGGAGCAGCAACTTCAACACCACCAAAATGAGTCCTCGCGGTTGAATGTGCATGACCTGGCGCGCCTGGACCTGGAAAAAGCCCTGCGCCTGGCGGTCGAGCGCGAAGAATTCGTGCTGCATTACCAACCCAAGGTCGAACTGGCCAACGGTCAGGTGTGCGCCCTCGAGGCCCTGCTGCGCTGGGACCGGCCCGGTTACGGTGCGGTGTCTCCAGCGGTCTTCATACCGATCCTGGAAAGCCAGGGCTTGATCGTCACGCTCGGGCGTTGGGTGATCGACAACGTGTGCCGCCAGATCGCAGCGTGGCAATCCGGCACGGTGGGCGCGGTGGAGGTATCGGTCAACGTTTCGGGGCATCAATTGATCGAGGGTGACCTGATTGCCGATATCGCCCAGTCCCTCGCCCAGGCCGGCGTGGAAGCGCATTGGCTGGAAGTTGAATTGACCGAAGGCTCGCTGATGGAGAACACCCAGCACACCATCGCCAGCTTGCAGCGCCTGCGGGCGATGGGGGTGAAGATCTCCATCGACGACTTCGGCACCGGCTATTCCAGCCTGGCCTACCTGCGGCGGTTCCCGATTGATACGCTGAAAATCGATATCGCGTTTATCCGCGAAGTCACCAGCAACCCGCAGGACGCGGCTATCACCCGCACCATCATCGAACTGGCCCACAGCCTGAAGCTGCGAGTGGTGGCCGAAGGCGTGGAAACCCAGGCGCAGCTGGAGTTTCTGCGGGAAGCCGGCTGCGATCAGATCCAGGGGTATCTGTTCAGCCGGCCTTTGCCGATGAAGGAGTTGGAGCGCCTGCTGCTGGATAAGCGCAGCCTGGTCAGGCCGCAGCCTCACTGACTTCGAACAACCCCACCAGCTTCTGCAACTTGTTGGCATTGACCCGCACGGTTTCCGCGCTGGTCTGCAACACCCCTACGGTCAGGCGCATTTGCTCCGAAGAGTGGCTGACCTGCTTGATGGTCTTGCCATAGTCGAGGCTGCGGGCGTTGAGCTGCTGGATGATGCTGAACATGCTCTCCACCGCCTGGTGCAGGTGCACGTTCTCCGAGGAGGCGTCCTCGGCCAGGCGCAGGCTGCTGTCGACGTTGGTCACGCCGTTTTCCATGAAGCCTACGGCCTTGCGGGTTTCGCCTTGCAGGCCCTCGACCATCTGGCGAATGTCTTCCGCTGCCTTGGAAGTGCGTGACGCCAGGGTGCGGACTTCGTCGGCCACCACCGCAAAACCGCGGCCATGCTCGCCCGCCCGCGCCGCTTCGATGGCCGCATTCAGGGCCAGCAGGTTGGTCTGGTTGGTGATGTCGCTGATCAACCCGGTGATGTTGCTGATCTGTGCCATGCGGCTGTCCAGCAGTTGCACGCTTTCCGAGGAGCGCTGCACCACATCGCGAATCGACTGGGTGCCGACCTGTACCGCGAGGAATTGCTCGCGGGCCCGGCTGACCACCTCGTCCATGGCCTGCTTCATTTGCTCGGCGCTCACCGAGGCTTGCTGGATTTCTCCCAGTTGCTCTTCAACGATGATCATCATGCGGTGGGTCGCGTCGGCCACTTCATGGGACATCAACCCGGCCGCCTCGCTGCGGCCGAGCATCAATTGGTTGGTGTTGCCAACGCTGTGGCTGGCCTTGACCACCTGGCCGACCACCGAATCCAGGCGGTCGATGAAGCTGTTGATCCAGCGGCTCATGTCGCCGGTTTCGTCGTTGACCATGCGCCCGCTGTCCAGGCGTTGGCGCAGGTTGCCCTCGCCTTCGGCAATGGTGCGGATGACCTCGGTCATTTCATTCAGGCGTGCGGCCAGGCGCCTGGGGCCCAGGCGGCTGAACAGCAAGGCCGCGACGACCATGCTCAGCACCTCGCACGCATCGGTCCAGGCGGCGGGCAAACCACTGTAGTGACGGACCAGGAAGTTGCAGGCAAACAGGCCGGCCATGGTCGCCAGATAGGGCTTCATCAAGCCGTGGCTCAGGGAGCGCCGGCGGTAGACCTCTTCCAGGTCGGCCTCGCACATCATGCCCCAGCGATCCGGCGAGCCCGGGAGTTCGAAGGTCACGCCCTTGCCCACCACCGGGATGTGACGGTAGTCGGAATAGCCGGGATAGGTGACAAACAGGTTCGAGCCCTTGCGGATGGTTTCCCGCACGCCGGGGTGCAGTTGTTGGGTGGCGGGGTCGATAAACCGCAATTCCAGCTCGGTGTGGCGCTGGATCTGTACGGTTTTCCAAGGTGTGTGCACGCCGCTCTTGAGATTTTCACCGTGGGTGAAGGTGCCGTCCTCGAAGCGTGAGCGGGACAGCGCAATGCCCGGCTGCAGCGCCGGGTCGAAGCGCGATTGCACCATGAACAGGTAGTTATCGCCGGACTCGGGGAAGATATGCCCGGCCTCGCGCTGGATCAAATCCCCGAGTATGTCGTTGGGCACCCGACCGCAGAGGCAGCCGACCACCCTGCCCTCGCGGGTCAATGGTTGGTAGAACATCAGGGTCACTTCGTCATGGAAGCGCGAAGACGAAGGGCCGATCTGCAAGGTCAGCGGGTCGCTGTAGGGACCGTGGAGGAATGGCGCCTTGAGCCCGGCGGCCAGGGCTTGTTGATTGAGCGCGCGGTGACTGGCCTGGCTCCAGGTACTCGCCAGTAGTTCGCCCTTTGGGTCGACGATAAACAGCTCGGAAAAATCCCCGGCCTGGTGCAGTTTTTCCAGCAGCAGGCTGTTGTCGGTGAGCACGGAATCGCGGGCCAGTGTCGTGGCCAGTTCGTTGAGGTGTTCCCACTGTTCGCGGGTCCAGGTTTGCAGGAGTTTGACCCGGGTTTCGGCAATGGCCTCGAAGGTTTGCTCCATCACCGGGTACACCGCGCGGTTGAGGCGGCAGGACCAGCCCATGGCGAACTTGCCGGTCTTGCCCCACCAGGGCAGCCAGCTTTTCTCGGCGGAAGATAACTGCATCGTGCTGCTCGACAGGCTGCTCATGGCGGACTCCGGGAGTGATGTCTAATTGCCATATTTCAAGGCAATTAATGCGCCAATTAGCTAGCTTGCTATTGATTAGGCTGTTTGGCCTGCCATGCGGGTCAACGGGAGCGAGCTTCCTCGCTACAAAAAGCTGCATGCAATCAAGAGCATGCACCAGCGGGTGGCAGTGAGATCGCTTGTCGGGTGGGATGTCCCAGGGGGGGCCGTGGTTTTCGAGATCGAATATCGGCGGAATTTTGGGGGCATATCCGTTATTTGGGTAACGGCGGCTTATGGTT
>NZ_JACAPX010000050.1:425-18629 GCF_013385435.1 Pseudomonas sp. F9001 | reverse complement strand
AATTCCAGAACCCCTGATTGCTAACGCAATCAGGGGTTTTGTTTTGGGCGGTCGGAAAGTATGGCGAGCGTCTCCAAGTGTTCCTCACTTGCAGCCTACGATTGTCTTCAATGCTAAAGTCCATCCCTCGATTTTGCTTTTCCCAAGGAAGCCGTTATGCCGGATGCGACGTCCCTCAGTGCTGGATTCATGGTGGTTCACGGCAACCGCCTGGATGAACTGCGCAGCCTGGTTGTCAGCTGGATGCGCCGTTACCCGCTGGCTCCCCTGGAAAACGAAATCGCCCTGGTACAAAGCAACGGTATTGCCCAGTGGCTGAAACTGGCGCTGGCTGAAGACCCTGAAGACGACGACATGGGCGGTTGCGGCATCGCTGCCGCTATTGATGTGCAGCTTCCCGGCAGCTTCATGTGGCAGCTCTATCGCATGGTCCTGGGCAAAGACGAGATCCCGCCCAAATCCCTGCTGGATAAAGCCCCACTGACCTGGCGCCTCATGCGCCTGCTCCCCGAGCTGATCGATCAGCCCCATTTCGAACCCCTGCAACGCTTCCTGACCCACGATACGGATCTGCGCAAACGCTACCAACTCGCGGAACGCCTCGCCGACCTGTTCGACCAATACCAGGTCTACCGTGCCGACTGGCTGGAAGATTGGGCTGCCGGTCGCCATCAACTGCGCAATGGCCGTGGCGAATCCAAACCTTTGAGCCCGGCCAACTGCTGGCAAGCCGAACTATGGCGCGCCCTGCTGTTGGACGTAGGAGAGGAGGGCATGGCTCAAAGTCGCGCCGGAGTTCACCAACGCTTTATCGAGCGCATCAATAGCCTGGAGCAGGCACCGATAGGCCTGCCCTCCCGCGTGATCGTCTTCGGCATTTCCTCCTTGCCAGCCCAAGCGCTGGAAGCCCTTGCCGGCCTCGCCCGTTTCAGCCAGGTGCTGCTGTGTGTGCACAACCCTTGTCGCCATCACTGGTCCGACATCGTCGCCGACAAAGACCTGCTCCGAAACGAATACAAGCGCCAGGCACGCAAGGCCGGAATGCCGGTCACCATCGACCCGCAAACCCTGCATCAGCACGCCCACCCGCTGCTCGCTGCCTGGGGTAAGCAAGGTCGCGACTACATCAACCTGTTGGACAGCTACGACGACCCCAACAGTTACCGCTCGGCATTCCGTGACGGTCGTATCGACCTGTTCAGCGAGAGCGAGCCCACCACCTTGCTCAACCAACTCCAGGACGACATCCTCGAACTGCGCCCCCTCAACGAAACCCGCGACCTCTGGCCAAGCGTCGACCTGGCGCGCGACACTTCCATCCGCTTCCACATCGCCCACAGTGCCCAACGCGAAGTTGAAGTTCTTCACGACCAGTTACTGCAGCGCTTCAGCGCCGACCCCACGCTGCGCCCACGGGACATTATCGTCATGGTCCCCGACGTCGACAGCTACGCGCCGCATATTCGCGCCGTATTCGGCCAGCTTGAAAGAAGCGACCTACGCTTCATTCCGTTCACGCTTACGGACCAGGGCCAGCGCGGTCGCGATCCGTTACTGATCGCCGTCGAGCACCTGCTCAAGCTCCCGGACAGCCGCTTTCCGGTCAGCGAAATCCTCGACCTGCTCGACGTCCCGGCACTGCGGGAACGCTTCGCCATCAAGGAGCGCGACCTGCCGACCCTGCACCGCTGGATCGAAGGCGCCGGTATCCGCTGGGGCCTCAACGCCGAACAACGCGCCGGCCTCGGCTTGCCCCAGGAGCTGGAGCAAAACAGCTGGCGGTTCGGCCTGCGTCGCATGCTCCTGGGCTACGCCGTCGGTACGGGCTCTGCCTGCGATGGCATCGAGCCGTACGATGAAATCGGCGGACTCGATGCGGCCTTGATCGGCCCGCTGGTCGCACTGCTCGATGCGCTGCACGACGCCCACCAGGCACTTTCGCAACCTGCCGCGCCGACAGAGTGGGGCGAGCGCCTGCAAAACCTGATGCAGTTGTTCTTCCTCCCGAGCAACGAGCACGACGACTACCTGTTGGGTCAACTCGAGCAACTGAGAGAAACCTGGCTGGAGACCTGCGAGTCCGTCGGCCTGCATGACGAATTACCCCTGACCGTAGTCCGCGAGGCCTGGCTGGCAGGCCTCGACCAAGGCCGACTGTCCCAGCGCTTCCTCGCGGGAGCTGTCAATTTTTGTACCTTGATGCCCATGCGCGCGATCCCATTCAAGCTGGTTTGCCTACTTGGCATGAACGATGGCGACTACCCACGCGCGCAACCGCCGCTGGACTTCGACCTGATGGGCAGCGACTACCGCCCAGGCGATCGGTCACGCCGCGAAGACGACCGCTACCTGTTGCTCGAAGCCCTGCTCTCCGCCCGCGACCAGCTCTACATCAGTTGGGTCGGCCGCAGTATCCGCGACAACAGTGATCGCCCGGCATCGGTCCTGATCGGGCAGTTGCGCGACCACATCGCCAGCGGCTGGCACACCACCAGTGGCGAACCACTCCTGGAAGCCACCACCCAGGAACACCCGCTCCAGCCCTTCAGCGCCCGCTACTTCCATGAAGGTGACGAGCTGTTCAGCTACGCCCGCGAATGGCAGTTGCTCCACGCAACCCCGGACAGCCTTCCCGATACCGGCAGCCTCGCACCCTACACCCAGGAAGAACCGTTGAGCCTTGGCCAACTGCAAGACTTCCTGCGCAACCCGGTCAAACACTTCTTCAGCCAGCGCCTGAAAGTGTTTTTCGAAGCCGCCGAAGTCCCGCTGGAAGATGAAGAACCCTTCGTCCTCGATGCACTGCAGCGCTATAACCTGAGCGACAGTTTGCTCACGGCGGCACTCACCCGCCCCGACAACCTCGACGAAGCCCTCAACGCCCAGGCCCTGCGTCTGCAAGGCAGTGGCTTGTTGCCGATGGTTGGTTTCGGCGAATGCCTGCGCAAAGAACTGATCGAGCCTCTGCCCGACCTGTTGCAGCGTTACCAGCAACTCCTGGCACTCTGGCCCACTCCGCATACCAGCGCCGAACCGATCAGTTTTGAGCATCAAGGCATCCAGCTGGAAGGTTGGATCAGTGGCCTGCATCAACGCAGCGATGGCGGCTTTCTAAGCGTCACCGCCATCCCCAACAGCATCGGCTCGATCAAGACCCGTAAGTGGCATCGCCTGATTCGCCCATGGGTCAACCACCTGGTGGCCTGTGCCTGCGGCCTTCCGTTAAGTACCGGCCTGGTCGCCAGCGACGACACACTGCTATTGGCCCCACTTGAGCAAGCCACAGCCCGGGAGCTCCTCGGCAACCTGCTGCTCGCCTGGAAAACCGGCATGAGCGAACCACTGCCGGTCGCCGTTAAAACCGCATTCGCCTGGCTCGGTCAAACCGACCCGGCCAAAGCGCAAGCCGCCGCCAGCAAAGCCTACGAAGGCGACGGCCAAACCAGCGACGGCGAGCGCCGTGAAAGCCCTGCGCTCATCCGACAGTTCCCCGACTACGCCGCCTTGATGGCCAGCGAAGAGTTCGAAGGCTGGTGCGAAACCCTCTATCGACCGTTGATCAACGCTCCCTGGCGATCACTCACCAGCGCGGAGGCCAGCGCATGAGCGGTACAAAACCCCTGGCGCTGGCCTTCCCGCTCAAGGGCAGCCAACTGATCGAAGCCAGTGCCGGCACAGGCAAGACATTTACCATCTCAGCGCTCTACCTGCGTCTGGTACTCGGCCACGGAGGGGACGAGTCGGGCTTCGGCCGCGAGTTGCTGCCGCCGCAAATTCTCGTCGTGACCTTTACTGATGCCGCCACCAAAGAGCTGCGTGAACGCATCCGAATCCGCCTGGCAGAAGCCGCGCGTTTTTTCCGCGAAGAAATCGAAGAACCCGACGCGTTGATCGCCGAACTGCGCGACCAATACAGCCCCGAACAATGGCCCGGCTGCGCCAATCGCCTGGACATCGCCGCCCAGTGGATGGATGAAGCCGCCGTCTCGACCATTCACAGCTGGTGCCAGCGCATGCTGCGCGAACACGCCTTCGACAGCGGCAGCCTGTTCACCCAGACCCTGGAAACTGACCACAGCGACCTGCTCGGCGAAGTGCTGCGCGACTACTGGCGGCTGTTCTGCTACCCGATGCACGACGATGCGCTGAACTGGGTGCGCAACAATTGGGGCGGCCCGGCGGCCCTGATGCCACGGGTACGCGCGCTGTTCGGCAGCGAGCGGCCCACGGATGAAACGCGTGACCCCGCCGAGCTGATCAACGAATGCCTGCAAGAGCGCCGCCAAGCCCTCGTCGCGCTCAAGGCACCCTGGCAACAATGGGCAGAAGAATTGCGCAACATTTGCCTGCAGGCCGTCGCCGCCAAAGCCGTCGATGGTCGCAAGATGCAAGCCCGTTACTTCGAGCCCTGGTTCGAAAAAATCAGCGCCTGGGCAGCTGACGAGTCTCTCGAACAACTGGACATCGGCACCGGTTTCACCCGCCTGACCCCCGACGGCATGGCCGAAGCCTGGAAAGGCGAACCACCACGCCATCCGGGTATCGACGCCATGGCCAGTCTCAAGGCCAGCCTCGACGCCCTGCCAACGCCCGATGCTGCTGTGCTGCAACACGCCGCCGGCTGGGTGGGGAAACGCTTCGAAGAAGAAAAGCGCCGTCGCGCCGAAATGGGCTTCGACGACATGCTGATCCGCCTCAACGCCGCCCTGCAAGCCGACGGCGGCGAGCGTTTGGCCAGCGTGATCCGCGAGCAATTCCCGGTCGCCCTGATCGACGAATTCCAGGACACCGACCCGGTGCAATACAGCATCTTCGACAGTATCTACCGCATCGAAGAAAACCACCTCGACAGCGGCCTGTTCCTGATCGGCGACCCAAAGCAGGCGATCTACGCCTTCCGTGGCGCCGACATCTACACCTACCTGCGCGCGCGCCAGTCCACCACCGGCCGCCATCACACGCTGGGCACCAACTTCCGTTCGAGCCACGCCATGGTCGAGGCGGTAAACCACGTATTCCAGCGCGCAGAAAAAGGCCGTGGAGCGTTCCTGTTCCGTGAACCAGACGGTACGAATCCGGTGCCGTTCCAGTCGGTATTGTCCCAAGGCCGTAAGGAACAACTGCAGGTCAACGGTCAGACGTTGCCTGCGCTGAATCTCTGGCATCTACCCACCGACCAGCCGATCTCCGGCGTGCTCTACCGCCAACAGTTGGCCGCGTCCTGTGCCAGTCAAATCGTCGCGTTACTCAATGGCGGCCAGCAGGGAACTGCCGGATTCCTCGGCAAAGACGCTAGCTTCAAAGGCGTTCTGCCGTCAGACATCGCCATCCTCGTGCGCGACGGCAAGGAAGCCCAGGCCGTGCGCGGTGAACTGGCTGCCCGTGGCGTGCGCAGCGTTTACCTTTCCGATAAGGATTCCGTGTTCGCCGCCCAGGAAGCCCACGACCTGCTGGCCTGGCTCAAGGCCTGTGCCGAGCCGGACGTCGAGCGCCCACTGCGCGCCGCCCTGGCTTGCGTCACCTTGAACCTGTCGCTGCCCGAACTGGAGCGTCTGAACCAGGACGAACTGGCGTGGGAACAACGCGTAATGCAGTTCCGCGATTACCGTACGATCTGGCGCACCCAAGGCGTGCTGCCGATGCTGCGGCGCCTGTTGCACGACTTCAAATTGCCGCAAACCCTGATCACGCGCAGCGATGGCGAGCGGGTATTGACCAACCTGTTGCACCTCTCGGAATTGCTGCAACAGGCGGCCGCAGAGCTGGACGGTGAACAAGCGCTGATTCGCCATCTGGCCGAACATCTCGCGCTTTCCGGCCAGGCCGGTGAAGAGCAGATCCTGCGCCTGGAAAGTGATGAACAACTGGTCAAAGTGGTAACGATCCACAAATCCAAGGGGCTGGAATACGACCTGGTTTTCCTGCCGTTCATTTGCTCGGCAAAACCGGTTGATGGCAGCCGCCTGCCGTTGCATTACCACGACGCAAACGGCAAATCCCAGGTCAGCCTCAGGCCCACCGCCGAGTTGATCGCCCAAGCCGACGATGAGCGCCTGGCCGAAGACTTGCGTCTGTTTTACGTGGCGCTGACCCGCGCCAAACACGCCTGCTGGCTGGGCATCGCCGACCTCAAGCGTGGCAATAACAACAGCTCGGTGCTGCACCTGTCGGCCCTGGGCTACTTGCTCGGCGGCGGCGCTTCACTTGGCGAGTCCGGCGGCCTGGCCCGCTGGTTGCTTGACCTGCAGGAAGGTTGCCCGGCACTGCATTACGCAGAAATGCCCGAGGCCGATGCGGTCGTATTCCACCCGCCGCGTAACGAAGCCACCTTGCTCGCGCCGCTGCTGCCCAAGCGCAAGGCGGCAGAAAACTGGTGGATCGCTTCCTACAGCGCGCTGCGTATCGGCGAGAGCATGAGTGCGGCGAGCCTCGAAGCGCCGGAAAGCCCACAAGCGCAGAAGCTGTTCGATGACGAACGCCTCGACCCGGATGCCCCACGCGAAGTGCCGCCTTCCGGTGGCGATATTCACCGTTTCCCACGCGGGCCGAATCCCGGCACCTTCCTCCATGGCCTGCTGGAATGGGCGGGCGGCGAAGGCTTCAATGTTACTCCGGAGGCCATCGAAGATGCGGTTGCCCGCCGCTGCAACCGACGTGGCTGGGAAGGCTGGATCGGCACACTCGGCGGTTGGCTCGGGCATCTGTTGCAAGCCCGGTTGCCGCTGGGCAACGGGCAGGTGGCCCTTAGCGAGTTGCGGCAGTACCAGATCGAAATGGAGTTCTGGTTTGCCAGCCACAAGGTCGACGTCCTCGCACTCGACAAACTGGTGTGCCAGCACACTCACAATGGCGTATCCCGCGTGGCCGCCGAACCGGTGCTGCTCAATGGCATGTTCAAGGGTTTTATCGACCTGACCTTTGAGCACGAAGGCCGCTACTACGTGGCCGACTACAAATCCAATTGGCTTGGTCCCGATGATTCGGCCTACACGCAGCAGGCCATGGAACTGTCGATCCTCGACCATCGTTACGACCTGCAATACGTACTTTACCTGCTGGCCCTGCATCGCCAGCTGAAGGCTCGGCTGCCGGAGTACGACTACGACCGTCACGTCGGCGGCGCGTTGTACCTGTTCCTGCGAGGCACCCATTCCGCGAGCCAGGGCGCGTATTTCACCCGACCACCCCGGGAATTGATCGAAAGCCTGGACCTGCTGTTCCAGGGCAAACCGCTACCACCCAAGGCCGAGCCCGCCTGGGAACAAGGAGAGCTGCTATGAGCCTGTCGCCGTTACCGCTTGAGGAGCTGACGCCCCTCAGCCGCGCCGCCGACCTGGTGCAACTGCTCGATCTCTGGGTGCAGCGCGGCTGGTTGCGCGCGCTGGACAAGGCCTTTGTCGGCTTCCTCCACGAACTCGATCCGCAGGCTGATCCTTTAGTCCTGCTGGCCGCGGCCCTGACCAGCCACCAACTGGGCCATGGCCATGTATGCCTGGACCTGTTCGAAACCCTCAAGGCCCCGGATTTCGCTCTGTCGCTGCCACCCGAAGGCGATGTGCAAACCGGCGTCATGCTACTGCCATCACAGTTGCTCGACGGCCTGGACGGCGCCCATTGGTGCTATGCCCTGGCCGCCAGCCGTCTGGTGGCACTGGCCGTCGACGGCAGCGAGGAGGCGCAAAGCCGGCCACTGGTGCTGTCGGGCAAACGCCTGTACTTGCGCCGCTACTGGACCTACGAACGGCGTATCGACAGCGCTTTGCGCCTGCGACTCGCCACCCGGGAAAGCGTTGCCGCCGATCTGCCCGAACGCCTGAATCGCCTGTTCGACCAGGCCCCGCCAGACGGTGTTGTCGACTGGCAAAAACTCGCCTGCGCCTTGGCCACCCGCGGTGCATTCAGCATCGTCACCGGCGGGCCGGGTACCGGCAAGACCACCACGGTGGTGCGTTTGCTTGCACTGTTGCAGGCCCCCGCCGTGGAAGCGGGCAGCGCGTTGCGCATCCGTCTGGCGGCGCCCACCGGCAAGGCGGCCGCGCGCTTGACCGAGTCCATCAGCCAGCAAGTGCTGTCGCTGAAAGTGCCTGATGCGGTGAAGGAAAAAATCCCGACCCAGGTCACCACCGTTCACCGTTTGCTCGGCAGCCGTCCCGGCACCCGACACTTCCGGCATCACATCGGCAATCCGTTGCCCCTGGACGTGCTGGTGGTAGACGAAGCCTCGATGATCGACCTGGAAATGATGGCCAACCTGCTGGACGCCTTGCCACCCCATGCTCGCCTGGTGCTGCTGGGTGACAAGGACCAGTTGGCCTCGGTTGAAGCCGGGGCGGTGCTGGGGGATTTGTGCCGCGACGCCGAAGCCGGTTTCTACAGCCCGCAAACCCGCCAGTGGCTGCAACAGGTCAGCGGCGAAGACCTCGGCGCCAGCGGCCTGCAGGAAGACCTCGACGGTAGCCACCCCTTGGCGCAACAAGTGGTGATGCTGCGTTACTCGCGGCGTTTCGGCGAAGGCAGCGGCATTGGCCAGCTGGCCCGCTGGGTCAACCAGCAAAACCCTGAGCAGGCCCGCAAACTGCTGGCTGCCCGCAGCCATGCCGACCTGTTTTGCGTCAGCCTCAAGGGCGAGCACGACCATGCCCTGGAGCGCCTGGTGCTGGACGGCCATGGCGACGGTGCCCACGGTTATCGCCATTACCTGAAACTGCTGCAGACCGCGCGTCCGTCCCTGGAGACGCCACGGGATGACGAGGCCTGGACGCTCTGGGCGCAAAAGCTGCTGAAAGCCTTCGACGCTTTCCAGCTGCTCTGCGCCGTACGCAAGGGCCCATGGGGCGTGGAGGGCCTGAACCTGCGCATTACCGCCGCGCTGCTCAAGGCTCGGCTGATCGACAGCGACCAGCAATGGTACGAAGGGCGCCCGGTGTTGATGACTCGCAACGATTACGGCCTGGGCCTGATGAACGGCGATATCGGTATCGCCCTCAAGCTGCCCGAAAGCGACGGCGGGCCGCAGGTTCTGCGCGTCGCGTTCCCGCGCAACGATGGCCAGGGCGGCGTACGGTTTGTGTTGCCCAGCCGGCTCAACGACGTCGAAACCGTCTATGCGATGACGGTGCACAAATCTCAGGGCTCTGAATTCACCCACACCGCACTGATTCTGCCGGACGCCTTGAACCCGGTGCTCACCAAAGAGCTGATCTACACCGGCATCACCCGCGCCAAGGACTGGTTCAGCCTGATCGAACCGCGGGGTGGCGTATTCGAAGAGGCGGTGAGCCGCAAGGTGAAACGCTTGAGTGGGCTGATGCTGGAACTGGGCACTTGATCGTCAAAGAAGCTGACCAATGAGTCATCTAAATTTTCTGATCCAAATGTGTGATTTTTCTTAATAAAATGTCGGAATCCTCCTGGGTGTCGCCTCGGGGGTTTTCCGCCGTTGTGCTATCGTTGCGGCATCATCCCGAGAAGATCAAAGAGAATCGCTGCATGAACGTGGCTGTCTCGCCCACAGAGCGAAGTTTGAGCTGGAGACGAATGCTGCTGTTGGCGCTTCTGTGCGTGTTCACGCCCCTCGTTTTTGCCCAGCCGCCTGCCGGCATGGCCGATCAGCGGGCCAAGGCCGTCACCCAAGTGGTCCTGGGTATTCTCAGTTACGCCCGCTGGCCGGTAGAGCCCGCGCAATTGCGTTTGTGCATCGTCGGGCCAACCCAATACACCGATGACCTGGTCAAAGGCACCACCCAGGCTACCGGCCGTCCGGTAGTGGTGCAGCGTTTGCTGGCCGACCATCCAGACATCGCCAATGCCTGCGATGCCGTGTACATCGGCCAATTGACCAGCGACGAGCGCAGCCGCCTGTTCGCATCACTGATCGGCCATCCGGTGCTCAGCATCAGCGAAGGCGGCGACCAATGCACCGTGGGCAGCCTGTTCTGCCTGCGGGTAGCCGACGAACAGGTGTCGTTCGAGGTCAACCTGGATTCCGTTGCCCGTAGCGGTGTGCGCATTCATCCGAGTGTGCTGCAACTGTCCCGACGTCGAGCGCCGGGGTCATGAGTGTCGATAAGGCGCCAGTGCGTCCTACCTTGCGTTCAGTGATCGGGCGCGGGCACCTGAGCCTGGCGCTGATGGCCGTCAGCATGGCCAGTATCTCCCTGACCCTGCTCGGCGTGCTCGCGCTGCGGGTGTATGCCGACCACAATCTGCACCTGATCGCCCGCTCCATCAACTACACCGTGGAAGCGGCCGTGGTGTTCAACGACAGCGCGGCGGCCACCGAGGCGTTGGGCGTGATCGCCTCGGAGGAAGAAGTGGCCGAGGCGGAAGTCTTCAACGTCGACGGCAAGCAACTGGCCCATTGGGAGCGCCCTGAAACCGGGATGCTGTCGATGATTGAGCTGCAGTTGGCGCATGCCCTGCTCGAACAACCCATCACCCAGCCGATCCTGCACCAGGGCCAGGTCATCGGCAGCGTGCACCTGACCGGCCACGGCGGCAGCCTGTTGCGCTTCCTGCTCAGCGGCCTTGCCGGGATTCTGGTGTGCACCGCCCTCAGCGCCTGGGTTGCACTGTACCTGGCGCGGCGTTTGTTACGCGGCATCACCGGGCCGTTGCACAGCCTGGCCTCGGTGGCCCACGCCGCCCGAAGCGAGCGGGCCTTTGACCGACGCGTACCGCCGGCGAAAATCGCCGAACTCGACAGCCTGGGCAATGACTTCAATGCCCTGCTCGACGAACTGGAGGCCTGGCAGACCCACCTGCAAAGCGAAAACGAAACCCTCGCCCACCAGGCCAGCCACGACAGCCTGACCGGGCTGCCCAACCGTGCGTTCTTCGAAGGGCGGCTGATCCGCGCCCTGCGCAGCGCCGCCAAGCTCAACGAGAAAGTGGCGGTCTTGTTCCTCGACAGCGACCGCTTTAAAGACATCAACGACAACTTCGGCCACGCCGCCGGCGATGCGGTATTGGTGGCAGTGGCTAAGCGCATTCGTGCGCAACTGCGTGAAGACGACCTGGTGGCACGCCTGGGCGGCGATGAATTCGCCATCTTGCTGTCGCCTTTGCACCGACTTGAGGACGCCCAGCGCATTGCCGAAAAAATCATCGCCAGCATGGACGCGCCCATTGCGCTGCCCGGCGACGCCCACGTATTGACCTCACTCAGTATCGGCATCGCCGTCTACCCCGATCATGGCGCCACCCCCGGTAACCTGCTCAACGCCGCCGACGCGGCGATGTACCAGGCCAAACGGCTTTCCCAGGGTGGCCAGCAAACGGCGGAATCGGAGTCCCCCGCCGCCGACGTTCAACACAGGAGTTGATCCCTTGTTCTCGACCGCACGCTTTTTATTCATCACCTTGCTCGTGGCTCTGCTCGCCCTGAGCGGCTGCCAGACCCCGCCGCCAAAAGGCCTGACACCGGCGCAAATCGCCGTGCTCAAACAGCAGGGTTTTGAACTGACTGACGAAGGCTGGGCCTTCGGCCTCTCGGGCAAGGTGCTGTTTGGCAGCGACGTCGAAAGTCTGAATGCCCCCAGCACCGAGATCGTCCAGCGCATCGGCAAGGCGCTGCTGGGCGTGGGCATTGAGCGCGTGCGGGTCGACGGCCACACCGACGCCTCGGGCAAGGAAACCTACAACCAGCAACTGTCCCTGCGCCGAGCCAAAAGCGTCGCGCACGTGTTGGCAGGCGTTGGGATGAAAGAAGAAAACGTACAACTGCGCGGGCTGGGCAGCAGCGAGCCGGTGGCGTCCAACGCGACAGCGGCGGGGCGCACCGAGAATCGCCGGGTGTCGATTGTGGTGATTGCGGACTAGTCTGGCTTTCGGGCAGTTCGAGTTGGAATGCAATCAATGTGGGAGCCGGGCTTGCCCGCGATGGCGGTGGATCAGTTGATGTATTGGGTGACTGACACACTGCTATCGCGGGCAAGCCCGGCTCCCACATTTTATTTAATCGGCAAACACCATCTCCCGCGTTTCCCCCATCAACAACGGCTGATTCTGCTCCGTCACCTCACGGATGTAATCCCACAGCAGGGTGATCCGTTTCAACTTCCTCAAGTCCTCGCGGCAGTACATCCAGAACTGCCGCGTAATGTTTATCTCCTTCGAAAGCACCGGCAGCAACCGCGGGTCCTGTGCCGCCAAAAAGCACGGCAGGATCGCCAGCGAGCGCCCTTGCTGCGCCGCCACGTACTGCGCAATCACGCTGGTGCTGCGCAAACTGGCGCTGGCGCCGGGCACCACATTGGCCAGGTACAGCAGCTCCGAACTGAACGCTAAATCATCCACGTAGCTGATAAACGGATGCTCGGCCAGGTCCGCCGCCCGGCGGATGGGCGGGTGCTGGTCCAGGTATTCCTGCGTCGCGTACAGCTGCAGCTTGTAGTCGCACAGCTTGCAGCACACGTACGGCCCGTGTTCCGGTCGCTCCAGGGCGATGACGATATCCGCCTCGCGCTTGGACAGGCTGATGAAGTGGGGCAGGGGCAGGATGTCCACCGAGATCGCCGGGTAGGTGTCGACGAAGTGGCTCAGTTGCGGGGTGACGAAGAAGCTGCCGAACCCTTCGGTGCAACCCATGCGCACGTGGCCGGACAGCGCCACGCCGGAGCCGGAAACCTGTTCGCAGGCCATGTGCAACGTGCTTTCGATGGACTCGGCGTAGCCCAGCAGGCGCTGGCCTTCGGTGGTCAATACGAAGCCGTTGGTCCGGGACTTTTCAAACAGGAGAGTGCCCAACGATCCTTCAAGGGAGCTGATGCGCCGCGACACCGTGGTGTAGTCCACGGCCAGGCGCTTGGCAGCGACGCTGGCCTTGCGGGTACGGGCGACTTCGAGGAAAAACTTCAGGTCATCCCAGTTCAGGGAGCCCAGTGACGTGATGTTTTTTTGCATATTGGACCGGCTTTTATGTGCGTTCTTATTAGAAGTTTGCACATCTATACTCCAAAAACAGTCCGAACGCCTCATCCTCAAGGCGATTCAACGCCTTGGTTCTCTGCATACCTACAAGAATTGGAGACCACATGAACGCATCTGCCGATATTTCCGTAAAACAGGTCAAGCTGCTGATCAACGGCGAGTGGGTCGAATCCAGGACCACCGAATGGCAAGACATCGTCAACCCCGCTACCCAGCAAGTGCTGGCCCGCGTACCGTTTTCCACCCCTGAAGAAGTCAACGCTGCCATCGACGCCGCCCATCGCGCCTTCCAGACCTGGAAGCTGACGCCGATCGGTGCGCGCATGCGCATCATGCTCAAGCTGCAAGCCTTGATCCGCGAGCACTCCAAGCGCATCGCCGTGGTCCTGAGTGCCGAGCAGGGCAAGACCATTGCCGACGCTGAAGGCGACATTTTCCGTGGCCTGGAAGTGGTCGAGCACGCGTGCTCCATCGGCACCCTGCAGATGGGCGAATTCGCTGAAAACGTCGCCGGCGGTGTGGATACCTACACCCTGCGCCAGCCGATCGGCGTGTGCGCCGGCATCACCCCGTTCAACTTCCCGGCGATGATTCCGCTGTGGATGTTCCCGATGGCCATTGCCTGCGGTAACACGTTCGTACTCAAGCCATCGGAACAGGACCCGCTGTCGACCCTGCTGCTGGTTGAACTGGCGCTGGAAGCCGGGGTGCCAGCCGGTGTGCTGAACGTGGTTCACGGCGGCAAGGACGTGGTGGATGCGCTGTGCACCCACAAAGATATCAAGGCCGTGTCCTTCGTCGGTTCGACCGCCGTGGGGACTCACGTCTACGACCTCGCCGGTAAACACGGCAAGCGCGTGCAATCCATGATGGGCGCCAAGAACCACGCCGTGGTGCTGCCGGATGCCAATCGCGAACAAACCCTGAACGCCCTGGTCGGCGCGGGTTTCGGTGCGGCGGGTCAGCGTTGCATGGCAACTTCCGTGGTGGTGCTGGTAGGCGCGGCCAAGCAATGGCTGCCGGACCTCAAGGCCCTGGCGCAAAAGCTCAAGGTGAACGCCGGCAGCGAAGCCGGTACCGATGTGGGTCCGGTTATCTCCAAGCGCGCCAAGGCACGCATTCTCGACCTGATCGAAAGCGGCGTAAAAGAAGGTGCCAAGCTGGAGCTGGATGGCCGCGGCATCAAGGTGCCGGGTTTCGAGGACGGCAATTTCGTCGGCCCGACGTTGTTCTCCGGCGTGACCACCGACATGCAGATCTACACCCAGGAAATCTTCGGCCCGGTGCTGGTGGTGCTGGAAGTCGACACCCTCGACCAAGCCATCGCCCTGGTCAACGCCAACCCGTTCGGCAACGGCACCGGCCTGTTCACCCAGAGCGGCGCGGCAGCGCGTAAATTCCAGAGCGAAATCGATGTGGGCCAGGTCGGCATCAACATCCCGATCCCCGTGCCGGTTCCGTTCTTCAGCTTCACCGGTTCCCGTGGTTCGAAACTCGGCGACCTGGGCCCGTACGGCAAGCAAGTGGTGCAGTTCTACACCCAGACCAAAACCGTCACCAGCCGCTGGTTCGACGACGACAGCGTCAACGATGGCGTCAACACCACCATCAACCTGCGCTGATCTAGGAGACGACCATGAAGATTGCATTTATCGGCCTGGGCAACATGGGCGCGCCGATGGCGCGCAACCTGATCAAGGCTGGCCATGCGCTGAACCTGTTCGACCTGAACCAGACCGTGCTCAAGGAACTGGCGGAACTGGGCGGCACCATCAGCGCTTCACCGCGCGCGGCAGCCGAAGGCGCCGAGTTGGTGGTGACCATGCTCCCGGCTGCGGCCCATGTGCGCAGTGTGTGGCTCGGTGAAGACGGCGTGCTCGCCGGCATCGGCAAAGGCGTGCCGGCGGTGGATTGCAGCACCATCGACCCGCAGACCGCCCGCGATGTAGCGGCGGCGGCAGCGAAACAAGGCGTGGTGATGGCGGATGCTCCAGTGTCCGGCGGCACCGGCGGTGCCCAGGCCGGGACGTTGACCTTCATGGTCGGCGCCACCCCGGAACTGTTCGCCACCCTGCAGCCGGTATTGGCGCAGATGGGCCGCAACATCGTCCATTGCGGCGAAGTCGGCACCGGGCAAATCGCCAAGATCTGCAACAACCTGCTGCTGGGTATCACCATGGTCGGCGTCAGCGAAGCCATGGCCCTGGGCGATGCGCTGGGCATCGACACCCAAGTGTTGGCGGGAATCATCAACAGCTCCACCGGGCGCTGCTGGAGTTCGGACACCTACAACCCATGGCCCGGGATTATCGAGACGGCGCCGTCGTCCCGGGGTTATACCGGTGGGTTTGGTGCGGAACTGATGCTCAAGGATCTGGGACTGGCCACTGAAGCGGCCCGCCAGGCACACCAGCCGGTGATCCTCGGCGCAGTGGCGCAGCAGTTGTATCAATCGATGAGCCAACGTGGGGAAGGGGGCAAGGACTTCTCGGCGATCATCAACAGCTATCGAAAACCAAAGTAGGGCAATTGTCCTTCTTCACTGTGGGCCCCTGATTTTTACTGCGTAGACCTTCCAGCACCAGCTCACTACTGGTGCTTTTTTTTGGCCTGAATAAACCCCTTCGCGACGTTTGTGGGAGGGCGGTATTACTTATCGACTAATGCCTAGGGATAAGGTTTTTTTGCATTGTTATAGTTGTGAAATAAACTTTTACAAGTTTCAGGTGTGACGCTGAAATATCATGTTTTTGATCATGGGTTATTCATTTGGTGAGTGTCCATGGGGCGCTCGATTATCATGCCGTTATAATTGATTTCTCGGTTATGTGTGTTCGGTTTGTCGTGGCTTCCCTCATTAAACACCCATGTTTATTGCGTGTTTACATTTCTCTTTGATGTTGACTATTGCCTCGCTAGTATCGGTTTTGCGAGCGTTGTCATGGTTGCTGCGTCTCGATAACTTCCGCCGAAGCGTTGTACTTTCAAAGTTGTGCAGGTGTGTCAGAGATGGCTAGCGAATGGATGCGTACATCGGGTTTCCCAGGGCTATCGGCCTCATCGAACGAGGCCGCCCTGGAACTTGAAAAAGCCCGCATCCTGGCCCGCCACCTCTCCCGGTTGCTCGACCTCTGGGCTGCGATGCAGTCCAGCCCAAGGCCCGGGCAGGCTTATTCTGACGCCAAGGATGTGCCACCTCATTCGGTGTCAGCGTGTTGCAAGCGCACGCGTGTGGGTCTGCAATGTCGTGAAGAAACCGGCGTCGGTTGATCGCTGTAAATCCTGACCAGTCCTATATAAACGCAAAAAGAGTTTCGTGCTCGGCGGTAACTACCGTCGTGGGCATTCGCTCGCGCTGAAATACGTGTGTCCATATAAAAAACGGGTGAGAGATGAAAAACATAACTATTGTCGACAAGGCAACGGGGACGGCGACAGAGCATGCCTTTGGCAACGCCAGCCTCAAGGGAACCAGCATTGTAAAACTGCCGTTCGGACAAGAAAGCGTTCAATCGTTTCAACAGTCCGGCCAAAACCTGGTGGTCACTCTAAAGTCTGGAGAAACCATCACCATTCAGAACTTTTTTGTGGTGGGAGCCGACGGCTCCGCTAACCAACTGGTACTGGAAAATGCCGACGGAACATTGTTGCTCGGCAACTATTCCACGCCGTATTCGGGTTTCAATTTCACCGAAATCTCGACCCTGGACGACCTGGGTGTGGCAGCCATTGCCGCTGACAGTGCGGTGCCGGACTGGGTGCTGTGGGGCTTGGGCATCCTCGCCGTCGGCGGTACCGCCGCGGCATTGAGCGGTGGTGGCGGTGGTGGTGGCCATCATCATCAAACGCCAGTTCCTGCACCCGGTGCTGCGACCGGTTTATCGGTCAACAGCGCGGGCACGGTGGTCAGCGGTAAAGGTCAGCCTGGCACCACAGTCACGGTCAAGGATGCCGCCGGTAACGTACTGGGCACAGGCACTGTGGGTACCGACGGCAACTTCCAGGTCAACCTGGACAAGCCGCAAACCAATGGCGAAACCCTGCAAGTCGTCCTCAAGGATGCAGCGGGTCAGGAATCGCAACCTGCGTCTGTGGTAGCGGGTGATACAACCGCCCCCGCCGCACCGAACGGTTTGGCCGTCAGTGCAGACGGTACAACCGTCAGCGGTAAGGGCGAGCCTAATTCGACCGTGATCATCAAGGATGCCAATGGCGAGGTCCTCGGCACCGGCACCGTGGATGCTGAAGGCAACTTCCAGGTCACCCTGGGAACTGCGCAAACCAATGGCGAAACCCTGCAAGTCACCCTCAAGGATGCTGCCGGCAATGAATCGTCCGCCAGCCCCGTGGTGGCTGGCGACAGCACCGCCCCGGATGCGCCGACCAACCTGGTGATCAGTGCCGATGGCGCAACTGTCAGCGGTAAAGGTGAACCGAACGCTGCCGTGAGCATCAAGGATGCCAGCGGCAACGTGATCGGTACGGGCGCCGTCGGCGCGGATGGCAATTTCCAGGTTTCGCTCGACACACCCGCGCCCGAAGGCGAAAGCCTGGCGATCACGCTCAAAGACGCTGCCGGCAATGAGTCGGCTCCGGGTGCGCTGGTTGTCGCCGATATTGAGACACCGCTTGCGCCGCGCAACCTGGCAATCAGTGACGTGGGTGACACGCTCAGCGGTGAAGGCGCCGCGGCCCACAAAGTCATCGTCCTCAACGATGCTGGTGAAGTGGTCGGCAGCGGAACAGTGGCAGATGACGGCACATTCCTGGTGCAACTGAACTCGCTGCACATCAATGGCGAGCGGCTACGCGTGTTCCTGCGCAACTTCTCGGGCAAGGAATCCCTGCCAGGCATCGTCATCGCGGGGGACACCATCGCCCCGGATGCCCCAACCAACCTGGTGGTTGGCGAAGATGGCAGCACCGTCACCGGCAAGGGCGAACCGCGCGCGACCGTTACCGTGAAAGACGCCGATGGCAACGTGATCGGCACTGGCACGGTCGGCGACGACGGTAATTTTCAAGTCACCCTGGATCCGCTTCAGGTTAACGGCGAAACACTGGCTGTCACATTGACCGATGCAGCAGGCAACGAGTCTGTTCCGGCTTCTGTGATCGCTGTTGATATTGATGATACGGACGCTGATGCTGACGCCGATGCCGATGCCGATGCCGATGCCGATGCCGATGCCGATGCCGATGCCGATGCCGATGCGGACGCTGACGCTGACGCTGACGCTGACGCTGACGCTGACGCTGATGCGGATGCGGATG
>NZ_JACAPX010000050.1:0-358 GCF_013385435.1 Pseudomonas sp. F9001 | reverse complement strand
GCCGACGCTGATGCTGATGCGGACGCCGACGCCGATGCTGACGCGGATGCTGATGCCGACGCCGACGCCGACGCCGACGCCGACGCCGACGCTGATGCCGATGCGGACGCTGATGCGGATGCCGACGCTGATGCTGATGCGGACGCCGATGCGGATGCGGATGCCGATGCCGATGCTGACGCTGACGCGGATGCCGATGCTGACGCGGACGCGGATGCGGATGCCGATGCTGATGCCGACGCTGATGCGGATGCGGATGCGGATGCCGATGCCGATGCTGACGCTGACGCGGATGCCGATGCTGACGCGGACGCGGACGCGGATGCGGATGCCGATGCTGATGCCGACGCGGGTGCGG
>NZ_JACAPX010000049.1:0-36064 GCF_013385435.1 Pseudomonas sp. F9001 | reverse complement strand
AGAAACTCGCCCCACCGGCCAGCTCGCGCTCCAGGATCACCTGCTGATCGTCGTACCGATAACGCTCGCTTTCGCCTACCGCGTTGGTCGCTTCAATCAATCGCCAAGCGTCGTCATACCTGTAGGAAACAACGTTATGTTCGGTAACCCAGCCCGGCTCCCGCTGCACCTGATAGTCGACGGCAACGATATGGCCGCGCTCATAACGCAGCAGCAATCCCTGGCCAACATGGTTATCGATCCGATGAATCCGCCCGGAATAATCGCGAGCAATGCGCAGTCGGTTGTCATAAGCATCGCTGATCGCCGTCAGCACACCGTCACGGAAGTGGTAGAAAAGCGACGCCTGAGCCAGCACCCATTCATCCGGCAAAGCACCCCGATAAATCGCCGCTTCCGCCAGGCTATTGGTGATCGCCGGCCGTGCAGCAGAGGGCAGGGGAAAGGTGGTGCTGCGGTTTTCGTGATCGGTCCACACCACCGATTCGCCGCTCACCACCAAGCGCTGCGCCAGCGCATGACTCCAGCCAAACCCCAACCCGCAATCCACTTCCACGGCACTGCTGCGATACAACCGCGTCCAGGCAAATGGCAGGACACCCTCCAACGAGCCGTCTGTGAGGGTCAGCAGTTCCTCACCAGTAACCATCGAAACCGGGCAGCCATTGGTACAGGTATTCGCCGAACAGACCGAAGCATCCCCATTGGGATTTTTCGCCGAAGCAGGCACATCATCCACAGGCTCCTGCTTCACCAGCGCCGTGCGTGCCGTCTTAGGTTCCCGCACCATCGGTGCCGGGTTGGAAATCTCGTCCACGCCAGCCTTCAATGGCACCGCCGCAGCCTTGACCGGTACTGCCTGACTCTGAAGCGATAACGGCTTAAGCACCTCCGCATGCCTATCCAACGGGGCCGTACCGCCCAACTTGGCAATCTGCTCCAACCACTCCCGTGCCCGCTCGGACCTGACCTTGCCCAGCACCTGCGCGCCCAGCCGTACCGCCACACCCATACCGCCGGTAGCCCACAGCAACAGCAGGTTGAGCAACACCTCGGTGGTGATTTCCCCGAGCAACTCAAGCATGTAGTGCGGCGGCAGCATGCGCATCCAACTGACCATTGCGGACAGGTAGATGAACAGCAGCGGCTCGTCGCTGAGAATCAACAATCCTTTGGCAATCGCCTCATGACTGAGCGTCAGGAGCGCTCCAAGCTCGGCTTGGGAGAGGTACTGCAGGAGCTTTTCGCTGTTGGGCTTGATGTCTGCCAACCACTGGTACAGCCGCGCAATACCGTCCCAGAGGCCGTAAAGCACGTTTTCAAAGCCCCGCGCATAAGCCAGTTGCAGCGAGGTGTAGCGCTCGCCATAACCCGCCTTGGCATAGCTCTCCCATATCGGCTTGAACGTGCTCGTCCACTGACCGCGCAAGTTGCCTTCCAGCGAGCTGATCTCGGACTGATAGGAGGCATACAGTGCCTTGATGTGATCCCTGGAAACGTTGGGGTAAAAGCTGACTCGATACTGCCGGTCGACGGTGCACTCGGTGACTTCGAGAATGCCGCTGGGGCCGATGGTCTTATGGATGGGATCGCCGAGGGGACCACCGTCTTGCGCGACTTCCTGCAGCATCACCGGCGTATTGCCGATGGGCACGAACCGTGTGCTCTGGAACATGTGCACCAGGGTCAACGACGCATTAGCCTTGCAGGTCGCGACGGTGCTGGCGGGATACAGGGAACGGGTGATGGGCGCGACCAGCGAAACCTCGTCGCCGACCTTGAACACCTGCTCGACATCCAGTGCCGAAAAGCTCCAGAAGCTCTCGGCCCACGCGTCGTAGGTGTTCAGGCAATGTGTGAAGTCGTTAAGAACCCCATCGACGTCGCGCGTCTTCGGGTCCATCGCCGCCACGACCAGAAAGCCTATGGCGGGATTCAAGAGGCAGCCCCATCGGGCAGGGCATTAATCGAAAAAAACATCGGCGTTCCCTCGCGCTGTGTGATCAGGCGAGGGACTTTGCAGAGGTTCTCAGGGCAGGGGAGTAGAGGTTATCCGGCAGTTCGGTAGGACGTTTCGTTAAACCTCCGGCAAGGTCGAGCCGCCATCCACCACCAGCGTCTGCCCAGTGATATAGCCCGCCAGGTCCGATGCCAGGAACAGCATTGCCCCGGCAATATCCGACGGTGCGCCCAGCCGTCCCAGCGGTACCCGGCTGGCGATCTGTGCATTTACCTGGTCATCCCCCAGGTTGCCCATGGCCGGGGTTGCGATCATGCCGGGCTCCACACCGTTGACTCGCACATTCAAACCGGCCATTTCCAGCGCCGCATTGCGAATGAACCCGTTGACCCCGGCCTTCGACGCCGCATAGTGACTCAACCCCGGAAACGCAACCCGCGGCCCCGTGACAGACGACGTAACCAGCACGCAGCCCCGACCCTGACGGCGGAACATCGGCAGCGCCGCCTGGGTCAGCCAGAACAACGCCGAGAGGTTGACCGCCAAGGTACGGCCGAGCATCGCCGGAGTGATCTCGGCAAAGGGCGTCAGCGGAAAATACCCGGCGTTATGCACCAGAATATCCAGCCGCCCCCAGTCGTGTTCCACCCCCGCAATCAGCTCGAAAACCGCAGCCGCATCCGCCAGATCCACCGTCACCGCTTCCACCTGGCAGCCGCGCCCGCACAGCTCCAGCGCGAGCGCCTCTGCCAGTTGCAGGTCGGCGATCATCACCCGCGCGCCCCGCAGGGCAAACGCTTCGACGATGGCCCGACCAATACCCTGGGCGCCACCCGTTACCAATACGTTGCGACCAGTGAAATCCAGGTCTTCATTCATGACGCTGCTCCATACGCGCATAGGCCAGCGTCGGCACATCGACGATGCTTGAGCCCCCGTCCGCCACCAGCGTCGCACCCGTAATGATCGACGCGTCACTGGATGCCAGGAAGCGGCACACCCTGGCGATTTCTTCAGCGCTGGCCGGCCGGCGCAACGGCACATCGGCGCACACCCGGTCATAGGCGTGCTGCAGCGTCTCGCCATGGAAATCCATCAACGGCTGCATTTCCTCATCCGCCATCGGCGTGCGCACCCAGCCGGGGCACACCGCGTTCACCCGCACCCCGCGCGGGCCGTAATCCCGGGCCAGCGAGCGATTGAGCCCGAGCAAGGCATGCTTGGCCGTGGTGTAGCCGCACACCTCGGGCCCGGCAGCCAGTGAGGCAATCGAACCCATCAGCACGATGTTCCCGCCACTTTCCAGCAGCAGCGGCAAGCACGCCCGCGCACTGTAGAAGGCGCTGTCGAGGTTGCTGCGCAGCGCCGCTTCCCAGGTCTGCGGGCTGGTGTCGGTGGCGCTGCCCACGCCATGGCCGCCCGCACAGGCCAGCAGCACGTCGATCCGGCCGAAGCGCTGACGAATCTGCGCAATAAAACCCTCCCAGGTCTGCGGGCAGGCCGCATCACCCACCAACACCAACCCCCCGGTTTCCCGCGCGACCTGCTCCAGCGGCTCGCAACGACGGCCGATCAGTACCAACTGCGCACCCTCGGCGGCGTACAGCCGGGCGCACGCAGCACCGATGCCCGTGCCGGCCCCGGTGATCACGATCGTGCGCGGCTCAGTCATCAGGATGCTCCGTGCGATTGAGCACCTGGCAGTAGGAACTGATGGGAAAGTTCGATAGCTCATCGAAGGAGGCGTCGGCATAGCCGAAGATCTTGCCGTCGCTGCGGTGTTGCTGCAGGTCGATCAGCACCAGGCCGAGGGTGGGGATGATTTTTTCGCGCCAGACGAACAGGTAGAGCTGGTCGGCGATCTTGTAGTAATCGCAGCGGTCGGTGTCGCACAGGCCTTGCTCGACACCCTTGAGGCATTGCCAGGCGTAGAACTGGTGGTTGAGGTAGATGTGCTCGTAGACCTCGCTCGGGCTGTAGCGATACTGGTTGCGCAGGCCGATCAGGTCGGTGGTTGGTGCGTGGGGGCATTGGCCTGGCTGCCACGGGCGGTCGAGGCTGCCGTGGAGAAACTCCACTTCCACCGAGGTCAGCGGCTTGCCGGCAAGGGCGAGGCTGTAGAGGCCTTCGCGGGTTTGTTCCTGGGTGGGCATGCGCCCGAGCACAGCGGTGAACGAAGCGCTGGCGGTGTCGAGCACCAGGCTGACCGACCAGGCCTGCGTGCCTTCGCGCTTGATGAAATCCACCAGGTACAGGCCGGGGCGCACCGAGGTCGCGCGGTAGGTTGCGCTGCCGCTGGAGTGACCGTCGGCCGCGACCCAGGACAGGCTGTCGCGCTCGAACCGGTGCTCGATCTGCCAGCCATTGGCGAAGTGCAGCGTGAAGGCCTTGCCGCTCAGGTCGGCCAGGTTCGGCAGGATAAATGCCTCTGGGGCGAAGCCGTCGGCCAGGGCGCCCACGGTGATCCAGTCAGAAGGGGGGGTCATTTGCGATGCTCCGGTTGGGTGGGTGAACACCACGAATCATCGCGCCCGGGAGCAGGCCCTGGTATCAACCGAATGGTTGAGGCGAACTACAGGAACAGGCTGCCCACCAGCTCCGTGCGACTGCTGACGCCGGTCTTGCGAAACAGGTTGATCAGGTGGGTCTTGATGGTGGGCAGGCCGACGTCCAGCTCCTGGGCCAGCTGTTTATTGCTGGCGCCCTGGCGCAACAGCAGGGCGATCTGGCGCTCCTTGGGTGTGAGACCGGCCAATGCATCTTCAGTGGGCTGCATGTTGGCCACCGCCAGTTGCAGCAAGGTTTGCAGGGCGTTCAGTTGGGCCAGTTGCTCGCCGGTGAAAGCGCCCTGGTCGGCGGTGCGCAACAGCGAAATCGCCGCCTGGGGCTGGCCGGCGCGCTGGGCGAAAATCTCCACCACATCGACCACGCCATAGCGCCGCAGAAAATCCCCATAGCGCCGGGTATCCCGCGCCGGCTGGCGGGCCATGGCAACGTCCAGCGTTACCACCGCCAGGCCACTGGACAGGCAGTTGCGCGGTTGCAACGGGTCGAATTGGCGGTAGTTGTCGAGGTAGTCGCGGTGCATTTCGCCGCTCATGCCGTGCAACTGGAAATCCCGGGCTTGCAGCTGGCGGTCGACGCAATAGAACGCGGCCTGGCTGACCGGAATCAAGCGGGTGAAAGCCTGCAGGCACTGGCCGGCGACTTCGTGGGCGGGGAGAGCGTGCATGGGTGGGCACCTGCGCCAAAAGGCTGCCGACGGGTGCCGGCAGCCGGGGCTATCACACCACGGCGAAGTAGTGTTTGACGAAACTTTCGCTGACCACTTCCCACAGCACCGGGGTGCCCTTGGTCACGAACCAGCTGTCACCGGCCTTGTAGCGGGTGCTCTGGCCGGTGGATTCGTCGGTGAGCACCACTTCGCCGGTGACCACGGTGGCCTGTTCGGCAAACGGGTAGACCATGCGGAACTTGCCCTGGGTGGTGCCGAAATAGGCGCTGCTGACCGGGTCGGTGGGGGCACCGAAGGTCATTTTGCCGAAGGCCCGGACTTCGCCTTCGAGGATGGTGGAACCGAGGTCGGCGACGGTGCCCCAGGCGTCGAGTTCGGATAGCTGGATGTCTTTCTTGAGGGTAACGAGGGTCATGGCAGTTGCTCCTGATGAGAAAAAATTAGTGACCAACTGTAGGAGCGAGCTTGCTCGCGAAGGTCGTCAACGATGACGTTGGCGTCCTGGATTAACGCGGCGCCCTTGGGTTTTTCGCGAGCAAGCTCGCTCCTACAGGTGTTTGTCAGCGGCGGCCGTTCCAGTAACCGGAGAGCTGGTGCCAGGATTTGCCGGCGGTAAGCAGCAGCGGGCGGATCGCGTCCTTGCCGATGATGGTCGGGCGATGGATCGAGCTGACCAGGTCATACCGCGCCGAGCCTTCGCTCATGCCTTCGGCCAGCACCTTGCAGATGATGTGGCTTGGGGTCACGCCGAAGCCCGAATAGCCCTGCACGTAGAACGCGTTGCTGCGCCCGGGCAAGGTGCCGACCTGCGGGAACAGGTTCGGGCTGCAGGCCATCGGGCCGCCCCAGGCCAGGTCGATCTTCACGTCCTTGAGGTACGGGAAAATCTTCAGCATCAGGTTGCGGTTCCAGGCTTTCAAATCGCCGGGAATGTGCTCCACCAAAGGCGTGGCGGCGCCGAACAGCAGGCGGTTTTCGTTGGTGACGCGGTAGTAGTCGATCACCGGGCGAATGTCGCTGTAGGCCCCGCGAATCGGGCTGATACGGTTGATCAGCTCTTCTGGCAACGGCTCGGTCATCATCTGGAACGCGTAGGTGTTGATGGTCGAGCGGTGCAGTTCCGGCTCCAGCTTGTTGAGGAAACTGTCGCAGGCCCACAGCAGCTTGCTGGCCTTGACCGAACCGCGGCCGGTGCGCACGGTGATGCGCTCGCCATAACTGACTTCCAGCGCCGGGCTGTTCTCGAAAATCCGCACGCCGTGGCCGGCCAGGGCCTTGGCTTCGCCCAGCAGCAGGTTCAACGAGTGCACATGCCCGCCGCCCATGTGCAGCAGGGCGCTGCTGTAGGCGTCGGAGCCGATGATCTGCTTGACGTCGGAGCCGCCAAGAAAGCGGATCTCGTGTTGGGTGTTGATGGATTTGAAGTCTTTCTCCCAGGCGCGCAGGGTCTTTTCCTGGCGGGCGTTGAAGCCCATGTAGCCATAGCCGTGGCAGAAGTCGGCATCGATGTCGTACTTGGCGATGCGGTTCTTGATGATGTCGGCGCCCAGGTCGCTGATCTCGAAGATCTGGCGCAGGCCGTCTTCACCCACGTCCTTCTTGATCTTTTCCAGGTCGTGGCCGATGCCGGCCATGATCTGCCCACCGTTGCGCCCGGTACCGCCAAAACCCAGGTAACGCGCTTCCAGCACGACGATGTTGGTGATGCCTTTTTCGGCGAGCTCCAGGGCGGTGTTGATCCCGGAAAAGCCGCCACCGATGATCACCACGTCGGCTTCCACGTCCTGCTCCAGGGTGGGGAAGCTGAGGTTGTATTTCTTGGTCGCCGTGTAATAGGTCGGCGTTTCGATATTGATCATTGCGCTGCCTGACAGTGAAGAGCTAATGAGTGTATTAAGGCCGTTGGCGCGCTGGATGTCTTGATTCTGTGTGCCGCCGGTTTTGATCCTGCGCGCCAGAGCCTTCGCCGGCTTCACAAGTTATAGCGTGAGGTGGGGAGGAGAGTGTTAGAGTTTCGTTAAAACATTAACTAAATCTATCGTGACCCTGAGCCTATGTTGAAACCCAGACAATCCCTGACCCTGACCTTGCTTCAGGCCCGTGAAGCGGCCATGAGTTTTTTCCGGCCCTCGCTGAATGAGCATGGGCTGACCGAGCAGCAATGGCGGGTTATTCGAATTCTCAGCCAGCATGATGAGCTGGAGATTTACCAACTGGCGGAACTGGCGTGCATTCTCAAGCCGAGCATGACCGGCGTGCTGGTGCGCATGGAGGCGGCGGGGATGGTGCACCGGCGCAAGGCCGAGCAGGATCAGCGGCGGGTGCTGGTGACGCTGGCGGAGAAGGGCAAGGCCAGTTTCGAGTCGATGAGCCAGTGCATGGAGGAGAATTATCAGCGGTTGCAGGAGCAGTTCGGGGAGGAGAAGTTGCAGGTGTTGCTGGGGTTGCTGGATGAGTTGAAGACTATCAAGCGCTGACACACCGCCGATCCAAATGTGGGAGCTGGCTTGCTCGCGAATGCGGTGGGTCAGCCAACAAACCTGGCACTGATACACCGCTTTCGCGAGCAAGCCCGCTCCCACATTTTGGATCTTTGTGGTTTCAGAGCGTCAGTACACGCCGCCGGTAGTGGCTGGTGCCGCAGTGTCTTTGAATTTCGCCGCCAACCCCTGCAACCCGCGCATCAACACGGTCGTATCCACCCCCACCGCCACAAACGCCGCCCCCAACTCGATATACCGCCGCGCCAGTTTCTCATCCGCACTCAAGATCCCCGCCGCCTTGCCGGCTTTTTGAATCCGTACGATGGCGTCCTCAATCGCCGCCTGCACCTCGGGGTGCCCGGGATTCCCCCGATGCCCCATGGCCGCACTCAAGTCCGCCGGCCCGATAAACACCCCATCCACGCCATCAACCGCCGCAATCGCGTCCAGGTTGTCCAGGCCTTCACGGTTCTCGATCTGCACCAGCAGGCACATCTGTGCATCGGCCTCATCCAGGTAACCGGGAATCCTGTTCCAGCGCGACGCCCGCGCCAGCGCGCTGCCCACGCCCCGTACACCACCCGGTGGATAACGCATCGCCCGCACCAGCTGCCGTGCCTGGTCAGCCGTCTCCACCATCGGCACCAACAGCGTCTGCACGCCGATATCCAGAGCCTGCTTGATCAACGCCGTATCGCCGATCACCGGGCGAATCACCGGTTGGCTGTCATAAGGCGCGACAGCCTGCAGTTGGCCGAGCATGCCGCGCAGGTCATTGGGTGCGTGCTCGCCGTCGATCAGTAGCCAGTCGAACCCGGCATTCGCGGCCAGTTCGGCGCAATAAGCGTCGGCCAAACCGAGCCACAGGCCGATCTGGGTTTCGCCACGTTGCAGGCGCTGCTTGAAGCGGTTGATGGGCATGTCCATGAAACGGTCCTCCAGTATTCAGACAAAGCGGCAGGAGATGGAACCGAGCATGTCGTAGTCGACATGGAAGGTATCGCCTGGATTCGCCGCTACCGGGCGGGTAAACGAGCCGCCGAGGATGATCTGGCCGGGTTGCAAGGTGACGTCGTACGGCGCCAGTTTGTTCGCCAGCCACGCCACGCCCTTGGCCGGGTGGTTGAGCACGGCAGCCGACACCCCGGACTCCTCGATCACCCCGTTGCGGTACAGCACAGCGGGCACCTTGCGCAGGTCGATCTCGGTGGGGCGTACGGCGCGGCCGCCCATCACCACGCCGGCGTTGGCGGCGTTGTCGGAAATGGTGTCGAACACCTTGCGGGTGGCGTTGGTGTGCGGGTCGATCTGCTGGATGCGGGCGTCGATGATTTCCAGCGCCGGGATCACCCATTCAGTGGCATCGAGCACATCGAAAATCGTGCAGTTCGGGCCCTTCAGCGGCTTGCCGAGGATGAACGCCAGTTCCACTTCGACCCTTGGCACGATGAAGCGCTCGAAAGGGATGTCGGTGCCTTCGTCGAAGAACATGTCATCGAGCAGGGCGCCGTAATCCGGCTCGGTGATGTTCGACGACACCTGCATCGCCCGCGACGTCAGGCCGATCTTGTGTCCGACCAGCTTGCGCCCGTCCTTGATTTTCCGGGCCACCCAGGCGCGCTGGATGGCGTAGGCGTCTTCAATCGTGATGTTCGGATGCTCCATGGAAAACTGGCGCACCTGTTCACGGGAGCGCTCGGCCTGGTCGAGGCGGGCGGCGGCTTGCTGAATAAGGGCTTGATCAAGCATGACAAAATCTCTACTGGGGATTGACGATGGCCGCATGGGTGCGCAGCACCAGCAGGCCGCCGAGGGCGATAAGCAGCGCCAGCACGTACAGGGCCAGGCTCGCGCTTTGGGTGGTGTCGCGCATCCAGCCGATCAGGTAGGGCGCGAGGAA
Organism: Pseudomonas sp. F9001; assembly: GCF_013385435.1. Taxonomy (NCBI): domain Bacteria; kingdom Pseudomonadati; phylum Pseudomonadota; class Gammaproteobacteria; order Pseudomonadales; family Pseudomonadaceae; genus Pseudomonas; species Pseudomonas sp. F9001. Next base: position 26,486 of record NZ_JACAPX010000049.1, on the reverse strand, counting down.
CGAAGCGATGCTGCCGAACGAGCTGATCAGCGCGATGCCGGCCGCCTGGGTGCTGTTGGACAGGAACGCCGGCGGCAATTGCCAGAACATCGGCAGCGCAGCGCTGGCGCCCATGCCGGCGAGGATCAGGCCGCCCAGCACCAGGGTCGGGTTGGTGGGCGAGAGCCCGGCCACCGCAATACCGATGGCCGACATCAGCAACGGCACGCACAGGTGCCAGCGGCGTTCGCGGTTGCGGTCGGACGAGCGCCCGCAGCCGATCATGAAGAAGCACCCGGCCAGATACGGTACGGCGCTCAGCAAGCCGACCTGGCTGTCGCGGCCGATGCCGGCGCCGTGGATCAGGGTGGGCATCCAGAACGCCAGGGTGTTCACCGCCAGCATCACCGCGAAGTACACCGCCACCAGCAGCCACACCTGCGGGTCACGCAGGATGCCGCCGAAGGAGGTGATGGATTTGCGCTGTTCTTCAGTGCTCAGTTGCTCGCGCAGTTGTTGCTTTTGCGCGGGCTCCAGCCACTTCACGGTTTCGAAGCTGTCGGGCAGGTATTTCAGGACGACCAGGCCGAGCAGCACCACCGGGGCGCCTTCGATCAGGAACATCCACTGCCAGCCCCGCAGCCCGCCGAAATCATGGAAGTTCTCCAGGATCGCACCGGACAACGGGCCACCAATCACACCGGCCATGGGCACGGCAATCGCAAACAGCGCGGTGACTTGCGCCCGGCGGCGGGCCGGGTACCAGCGGTTGAGGAACACCAGGATCCCCGGGAAGAAGCCGGCTTCGGCCACCCCCAGCAGAAAGCGCAGCACGTAGAAGCCCGTGGAGCTTTCGATCCACAGCATGCTGGTGGAGAGCACGCCCCACACCACCATCAGGCAGGCGATCCAGCGCCGTGGGCCGACCCGGTCCAGGGCCATGTTGCTGGGTACGCCGAACAGCGCGTAGGCGATGAAAAACAGGCCGGCACCGAGGCCATACACCGTGTCGCTGAAGTGCAGGTCGGTGCTCATCTGCATCTTGGCGAAGCCGATGTTGATGCGGTCCAGGTGGGCAAACAGGTAGCAGATCAGCAGCAACGGCATCAGTCGCCAGGTGACGATGCTGTGGGTGCGCTGATGGTCGATCAGGGTGGTGGTGTCGGCGGTATTGGCTGTGCTCATGATGTTGTTCTTTTTTGTTTGAGTGGCCATGGGCGGAAAGGTGGGCTGTGCTCAGCCCGCCTGGTTCTTCAGGAATGCGTGCACGTTGTTCTGCTTGAAATTCAGCTCGGGGTGCAGCTCGATCATCTCGAACGACAACGCCAGCAGCCGCTGGGATTGCAGCTCGGCGAAGTGCTCGGTGATGACCTTGAACAGGGCTTCGGCCACCGCCTTGCGGGTTTCCAGGTCGCGCCCGTGGCCGACCTTGAGGGTCATGTGGACAAAGGCGAAGTCATGCTTGCCGTCGGCCATGCGCCAGGTGTCCAGGCGCACTCCGCGACTGCGGATGCCCCCCAGGGGAAACACGCCGCTGTCCCCCAGCACGGCGTGAACCTGCTCGAACAGGGCCGGCAGGTTGGCCTGCTGCTCGATGTTGTCGGTGTATTCGGCGATGAAGTGCGGCATGTGTATCTCCTCTTGGGGTGAGGTGCAGCGAATTCCTTGTAGGAGCTGGCTTGCCTGCGATGGCATCAACTCGGTGCGACAGATACACCGAGGCGCCTGCATCGCAGGCAAGCCAGCGCCTACAGGTGATCTTCACCAAGGCTCATAAAGGGAAAATGGCATTGATCTGCCCGGTGCCCGAACTGCCGAACGGCTGGGTGATGATCTCGGCCGGCTGGTTGTAGTCCGGCCCGCCCAGCAGTCCCAGGAGCATCGCGGTGTCGTGCATCTTGCCTTCGCCGAAGCAGTGCTCGGCGTAGTCCGGCAGCATTGCGCAGAACTCCTTGAAGCGGCCTTGCTTCCACATCTCCACCACGTGCAGGTCCATCTGTTTGTCGAATTCACGGGTCCAGTTGTGGATGTTGGCTTCGGCTTCGCGGTCGTCCGAGAAACGGTGGGAGAGGGAGCCCGAGGCCAGCACCAGGACTTTGCGGTCGCTTTTCTCGATCGCCCGGCGCACGGCGGCGCCGAACGCGAAGCTGTCTTCCAGGCGGTGCCAGGCGCACCACGCGGCAATCGAGATCACGTCGAACTTCTGCGCGTCCGGCACGCCCATGTGCATGTAGCGCATCGGCACCAGGGTGCCGTATTCCAGCTCCAGGCTCGGGATGTTGTGGGCCATGGTGCGCACGCCGGCCAGGTTGGCCTCGGCGGCGATCAACTCGCCCAGCTCGGGGCAGCCCGGGTACTCGTACTCCATGTTCTTGATGAAGTGCGGCAGCTCGTTGCTGGTGTAGGTGCCCTTGAAATGCTCGCCGCAGTTGACGTGATAGCCGCTGTTGACCAGCCAGTGCACGTCGAACACCACCGCGGTGTCGGCCCCCAGTTCACGGGCGCGCCGCCCGATTTCCTTGTGCCCGGCGATGGCTGCTTCGCGGCAACCGTGGTGCTTGCCGGGCAGTTCCGACAGGTACATCGAGGGAACGTGGCAGATCTTTGCTGCCAGAACCACTTCGCCCATGATCATTCTCCTGAGTATTTATTCTTTTGTAGGAGCGAGCTTGCTCGCGAAAAACGTCAACGATAACGCAGCACTTCTGTTAGCCCGCGGCGCCTGCGGGTTCTTCGCGAGCAAGCTCGCTCCTACAGGTAGCGTTGTTATATCCGGGTTACACACCCCAGCGCGGGATGTGATGACTGCCCATGGAAATGCACACGTTCTTGATCTCGGCAAACACTTCGAAGCTGTACTGGCCGCCTTCACGGCCGGTGCCGGAACCTTTTACCCCACCAAACGGCTGGCGCAAGTCCCGCACGTTCTGGCTGTTGATGAACACCATGCCGGCTTCGATGCCGTAGGCCAGACGATGCGCCTTGCCGATGTCCTGGGTCCAGATGTAGGACGCCAGGCCGTACTCGGTATCGTTGGCCAGTTGCAGTGCTTCGGCTTCGTCCTTGAACGGGATCAGGCACACCACCGGGCCAAAGATTTCTTCCTGGGCAATGCGCATACTGTTGTTTACGTCGGCAAATACTGTCGGCTGGATAAACTGCCCGCGGCTCAAGTGCGCCGGCAGGTTGGCCGGGCGTTCCAGGCCGCCGGCCAGCAGGGTGGCGCCTTCTTCGAGGCCAATCCTGATGTAGCCGGTGACCTTGTCGTAGTGGGCCTGGGTGATCATCGAGCCGACCTGGGTCTTCGGGTCCTGCGGGTCGCCGACGATCAGGCGCTTGGCGCGGGCGGCAAATTCGGCGACGAACTGCGGGTACACGCTCTCCTGAATGAAGATCCGGCTGCCAGCGGTGCAGCGCTCACCGTTGAGCGAGAAGATGGTGAACAGTGCCGCGTCGAGGGCGCGGTCCAGGTCGGCGTCTTCAAAGATCAGCACCGGCGACTTGCCGCCCAGTTCCATGGAGTACTTTTTCAGCCCGGCGGTCTGCATGATTTTCTTGCCGGTGGCGGTACCGCCGGTGAAGGAAATCGCCCGCACGTCCGGGTGGCGCACTAGCGCATCACCGGCGGTGGCGCCGTAGCCCTGGATCACGTTCAGCACGCCTTTGGGGATCCCGGCTTCGACCGCCAGGCGCCCCAGTTCATTGGCCGTCAGCGGCGAGAGCTCGGACATCTTCAGCACCGCGGTATTGCCCAGCGCCAGGCACGGCGCAGTCTTCCAGGTGGCGGTCATGAACGGCACGTTCCATGGCGACACCAACGCACACACACCCACCGGCTGGTAAAGGGTGTAGTTGAGCATCTGGTCGTCTACCGGGTAGCTGTGGCCGTCCATGCGGGTGCAGACTTCGGCGAAGAAATCGAAGTTGTGGGACGCCCGGGGAATCAGCACGTTCCTGGTCTGGTGGATCGGCAGGCCGGTGTCGAGGGTTTCCAGCTCGGCCAGGTGCGGCACGTTCTGTTCGATCAGCTCACCGAGCTTGCGCATCAAGCGGGCACGTTCCTTGGCCGGTGTGCCTGCCCACTTCGGAAAGGCTTCCTTGGCTGCTGCAACGGCCTGCGCCACTTCCTCGGCACCGCCGCTGGCCACTTCACCGATGGCTTCGCCGGTGGCCGGGTTGTAGTTGATGAAGGTGTCTTTGCTCTCGACCTCACGGCCGTTGATCCAGTGTTTGATCATATTGCTCAAGCCTCTTTACGGGCGGCGAAAAAGTCCGCCTCGCTGACAATTCGATTGACCAGGCGGCCTACGCCTTCCACTTCCACGACCACTTCATCCCCCGGCACCACATCCGCCAGGCCTTCCGGGGTGCCGGTGGCGATCATGTCGCCGGGCTGCAGGGTCATGAAGCTGGACAGGTACTCGATCAAATACGGGATGTCGAAAATCATGTCTTTCGTACTGCCTTCCTGGCGCAGTTCACCGTTGATCCAGGTGCGCAGCTTCAGGTTGCTCGGGTCCGGCACGTCGGCGACATCCACGATCCATGGGCCCACGGGCGTGGTGGCGTCGCGGTTTTTCACCCGCAGGTTGGGGCGGTAGTAGTTTTCCAGGTAGTCGCGGATCGCGTAGTCGTTGCACACCGTGTAGCCGGCCAGATACTCCAGGGCGTTCTCGCGCTTGACGTTGCGCGCCGGCTTGCCGATGACCGCCACCAGTTCGCACTCGTAGTGCATGTAGGCGACGTTATCCGGCCGCCAGGTCACCTGGTTATGGCCGGTGTAGGTGCCGGGAGACTTGATGAACGCCAGCGGTTCGGTCGGTGGCTTGAAGGCCAGTTCGGCGGCGTGGTCGGCGTAGTTCAGGCCGAGGGCAAACATGCTGCCGGTGGCCGGTGGCAGCCATTCGACCTGGTCTTCAGCCAGCAGGCGACCGTCGGCCAGGCGCACGGCGTTTTCAGCTTCTACCAGCACCTGGTGGGCTTCACCTTCAAAGCGAATACGGGCGTGTTTCATGACAGCTCCTCTGCCTTGATGTGGTTGACCAGGCGGCCCAGGCCGCTGATCTCGACTTCAACCGTGTCGCCGGGTTGCACATCCACCCGGCCTTCGGGGGTGCCGGTGATCAGCACATCGCCTTCGTGCAGGGTCATGAACTCGCTGATCTCGGCGATCAACTGCGGCAGGCTGCGCACGAAGTTGGCGGTGGAGTTTTGCTGGCGCAGTTCACCGTTGACGAACAGCTTCACGCTCAATTGATGCGGATTGGCGACCTGGTCGCGGGCCACCAGTTCCGGGCCCAATGCGCAGAAACCGTCCCGGCACTTGGCTTTCACCGCCGGGCGGTAGTAGCTGTCTTCCGGCAGGCTGAACTCATTGACGATGGTGTAGCCCGCCACATGCTCCAGGGCATTTTCGACACTGACCCGGCTGGCGCTCTTGCCAATCACCACCCCGAGTGCCGGGCCCGGTTGCAGGCGTTCACCCTGTGGGTGCAGCACCACGCCGTCGTGGCCGTTGCGGGTATTGGGCGTCTTGATGAACAGCACCGGCTTCACCGGTGGTTTCTGGTAAGGCGCTTGTTCGAATTCGGCGAGACGTTGGTTCAGCAACCCCTGGTAGTTCAGCGCAACGCCGAACAGGGTGCCGTTCGCAACATCATGCAGGGCACGGCTCATGCTTTTCTCCTGGCAGTGGCGGGGCAGATTCGGACCTGCACCGTGGGAAATTCGTTAACGTGTTAACGTTATAATTAAGATGTTAACTATCGTCAAGCGTGGCAATATTTCAGGGCAGTCAAAACAACAAAGAGAATGCAGTGATGAGCGATCGTCAGCCGATCCCCAACATCAACATCGGGCAGGTCTACGACCAGCGTTACAGCGATGCCGAGGTGCACTACGACCGGCTCGGCAACCTGGCGGGATTTTTTGGCCGCAACATGCCGGTGCATCGCCATGACCGGTTTTTCCAGGTGCATTACGTCAAGACCGGCGCGGTGCGGGTCTACCTGGACGACCAGCAGTACCTCGAATCCGGGCCGATGTTTTTCCTCACGCCGCCGACGGTGGCGCATTCCTTCGTCACCGAAGCCGACGCCGACGGCCATGTGCTGACCGTGCGCCAGCAACTGGTGTGGGCCTTGATTGACGCCGACCCCAGCCTGGCCCCCGGCGCACAATTGCCGGCGGCCTGCGTGGCGTTGGCGCGGCTGGCACCGGAGTTTCAGCCCGAGGAGCGCCGCCTGGAATTCCTGTTTGATGAGCTGTGCAGCGAGATCAACGCCCAGGCCAGCGGACGCGGTTCGGCCCTGGACAGCCTGACGCGGCTGATCATGATCAGCCTGCTCAGGCTCTGCGCCAACTCCCTGGAAGCCCGCCCTGCACGTCACGAAGACCTGCGGATTTTTCACCGCTTCAACGAACTGATCGAAGACCACTACCTGCAACACTGGCCGCTGTCGCGCTACGCCGACGGTATCGGCGTCACTGAAGCGCGGCTCAACGAGGTGTGCCGACGCATCGCCGATCTGCCGTCCAAGCGCCTGATTCTGGAGCGGCTGATGCAGGAGGCCCGGCGCCTGCTGCTGTTCACCGGCAGCTCGGCGAATGAAATCTGCTACCAGCTGGGGTTCAAGGACCCGGCGTATTTCAGCCGGTTCTTCCAGCGCTACGCGCAGATGACGCCGGGGGAATACCGCCAGCGTCAATCGGGGTTGCGCTGAGGTGGCCAGCGTTACCACAGGGCTACGGTGTAGCCGATGATCACCCGGCTTTCGTCGATGTCGCTGGTCAGGCCGTTGCTTGAGCGCAGGGTCGCATTGCGCAGGCGCACGTTGACGTTCTTCAGCGGGCCGCTCTGCACGGTGTAGACCAGGTCGGTGTCGCGCTCCCATTCGCGGCCGTTGCGCACCGTGGCGGTTTGCGCATGGCTGCCGTCGACGTAGCGGGTCATGAAGGTCAGGCCCGGCAGGCCGAGGGCGGCGAAGTTGTAGTCGTAGCGCGCCTGCCAGGCATCGGTGTTGGCCTTGGTGAAGATATTGATGGTCACCAGGTTGACCGAATACGGATCTTGCCCCGGGAAGGCAAAGTCGCCGTCACCGGAAAGGTTCTGGAAGCCCAGGCCGAATTTGTGTGCGCCCACCGACAAACTGAACATGCCGTTGAAAAAGCGGTTGTCGATCCGCCCGCCGTCGACCCGCGAAGCGCTGCGCAGCAGGGCGCTGCCTTGCTCGCGGGTGTCGAAGTAGCGCAGGTCGGTGCGCAGGTTCACGCCTTGGGCCAGCGGCAGGTCATGCACCAGGCCGATGAAATTCTGGCGGTAGATGTCCTGCATCTGCGCGTAGTAATAGGTCGCGGCCAGGTGCGGGTTGATCGCGTAGGTGCCGCCGGCAAGGTCCAGGTGGCTGCTGTTGACGCCGCCGTAGCTCATGGACTCGTTGTTGGAGGAGTCCCGCAGGTTCTGCTTTTCCAGGCGGCCGACGTTCAACGTCAGGCCGTCGATGTCCTGGGAGGTCACCAGTTCACCGTTGTAGGTCGACGGCAGCAGGCGGGTGTCGTTGTAGGCGGCCACCGGCAACAGCGGTTGCAGGGTGCCGAGCTTGAGCACGGTTTTCGACACGCGCAATTTGGCGGTCAGGCCGAGTTCGCTGTAGCTGTCGGCTGGCTCGCCGCTTGCGCCAGACGGCAACAGCCCGGTGCCCCGGCGGTCGCGGCTGGAGTCGAGCTTCAGGCCCATTTCGCCCAGGGCGTCCACGCCAAACCCGACCACGCCTTCGGTGTAGCCCGACTCCAGGCGCAGCACAAAACCTTGCGCCCATTCGTCTGCCTTGTTCTGCGGCGCGTTGGCCTGGCGAAAGTCGCGGTTCATGTAGAAATTGCGCAGGTCCAGGCTGGCCTTGCTGTCCTGGATGAAGTCGGCGTGGGCGACCAGAGGGCTAAACGCGGCGCACAGGCCAGCGCTTGCCGCCGTGCGAAAGAGGCACGAATGCATGAGGGGCGTTCCTTTTGTTGTTTTTGTTGGTAGAGCCCGCCACCAGGGCAGGGGCGGGCATATTGTTAACATGTTATCTTTAAGCTGAATAGCTGGATTAACAGGTTTTTATGAATTCGTTTCGAAATTAACGACTTGCTGCGTGCGTCGGGTTGCGCACGCGGGACACCGACTCTAAGCTTCGTCGCTTCGACCTCTATTGCGCGTGAACCATGCCCACCCCCAGACCGTCCCTTACGCTCACCTTGCTCCAGGCCCGCGAAGCGACCATGGCGTTCTTCCGGCCGTTGCTCAATGAACATGACCTGACCGAACAGCAATGGCGGGTGATCCGCATCCTGCGCCAGCAAGGCGAACTCGAAAGCCACCAACTGGCGCACCTCGCCTGCATCCTCAAGCCGAGCATGACCGGCGTACTGGGGCGGCTGGAGCGTGACGGCATCGTGCGCCGGCGCAAATCCGCCGAAGACCAGCGCCGGGTGTTCGTCGCCCTGACCGAACAGGGCCAGCAGTGTTTCGTCGACATGAGCGCCGGGATGGAAAGCAATTACCTGAAGATCCAGGAGCAGTTCGGCGAGGAATCCCTGGAGCAATTGATGGAGCTGCTCCAGAAGCTCAAAGGCATCAAACCGTAATAATCAAAAAATAGTGGCTGAAGCCTGTCCCTTTTTTTCACGTGACTGGTCATTCCAGGTAAGTGAACAAAATCGAGAGCTTCTTCCAATGCCCGCAATACGCCCGTTGCTGAACCTCAGCCTCATGCTGAGCCTGAGTGCCAGCCCGTTGTTCGTTCCCATCAGCTATGCCGAAGACGGTGCGTCCCGGCGCAGCTACCAGGTGCCGGCCGGCAGCCTGAGCGCCGCGCTGACCCGTTTCGCCGGGCTGGCCGGGGTCAACCTCTCGGTGGACCCGGCGCTGGTCAGCGGCCGCAACAGCAGCGGGTTGTCCGGCGAATACGGCGTCGAAGAAGGTTTCGCGCGCCTGCTCCAGGGCTCCGGCCTGCAACTGCAGCCCATGGGCGAGCAGGCCTATAGGCTGACCCCGGTTCCCGAAGGCGGCAGCCTGCAACTGGCGCCCACCTCGATTCTCGGCACCACCGGCGATGCCGGCAGCGAGTCCTTTGCTGGTGGCCAGGTGGCGCGCCGTGGCTCCCAGGGCCTGCTGGGCTCGAAGGACTTCATGGATACCCCGTTCAGCATGACCACCTACACCAGCGCGGCGGTCAAGAACCAACAGGCGCGTACCCTTGGCGACCTGATTGCCAGCGACCCCTCGGTGCGCGCCACCAACCCGGCCGGCGGGCGCTATGAGCAATTCACCATTCGCGGCTTCAGCCTGTTCAACAGTGATGTCGCCTACAACGGCCTCTATGGCGTATTGCCGACCTACACCATCGACATGGAAATGGCCGAGCGCGTCGACATCATCAAAGGCCCCAGCCAGTTGATCAACGGCATCTCGCCACGGGGCAGCGTGGGCGGCGGGATCAACGTGGTGCCCAAGCGTGCCACCGACACACCCATCACCTCGCTCACCGGCAGTTGGGCCTCCGACAGCCAGGCGGGCGGAGCCGTGGATATCGGCCGGCGTTTTGGTGAAGACAACCAGTTCGGCCTGCGTTTCAACGGCGTGAAACAGTCCGGCGACACCGCCTGGGATCACCAGAGTGTCGACCGCGAAATGGCCGTGTTGGGCCTGGATTTTCGCGGTGAACGCCTGCGACTCTCCACCGACATCGGCCGCACCGAGCGCGACACCGACGCCCCCCAGGAACGCGTGCAAGTCGGGCCCAACGCCAGGGTGCCGAGTGCCAACGACGTACGCCACAACTACGCGCAGCCCTGGAGCAAGGCAAGCACCAACGACACCTTCGGCACGGTCAACGGCGAGTTTGATCTCAGCGACAACCTAATGCTCTACGGCGGCGTCGGTGCGCGCAAAAGCAACCATGACTTCCTGCGCCATGCAGTGTCGGTGGCCAACAACGCCGGTGATTTCAGCGTGCAGCCCCGCGACTTCACCCGCGATGAAAACGTGCGCACCGCCACGGCGGGCGTGCGCAACTGGTTCCATACCGGCCCGGTGAGCCATGAGGTCAACCTGGCGGCCAGCTACTTCTACATGGACTTCGAAAACGGCGGCGCGCGATATGCGCAGGGTTCGAGCAATATCTACAACCCTGTGGAAACCCCGGCGCCTGGCCGGCCAACGCGATTTGACTCGAAGGTCTACACCGAAAACCGTTTCAGCGGTGTGGCGTTGTCCGACACCCTGGGTTTTTTCGACGACCGGTTGCTGCTGACCCTCGGTGCGCGCTGGCAGCGGGTCAAGGTCGACGACTGGACCGATGACGTCAAAGGCGACACCGCCTACGACGAGGAAAAAATTTCACCGTCCGGCGGCATCCTGTTCAAGGCCACCGACAAGCTCTCGTTGTACGCCAACTACATGGAAGGCTTGAGCCAGGGCAAGGTCGCGCCGTCGGCGTCGGTCAACGATGACGAAATCTTCCCACCGTTCATCAGCCGTCAGGTCGAAGTCGGCGCCAAGTACGACGCCGGTGCGTTCGCGGTGACGGCCGCTGTATTCAGGATCAAGCAGCCGGCCTACGAGACCAACGCCACCACGCTGGTCTTCGGCCCCAATGGCAAGCGCCAGAACGATGGCGTGGAACTCAGCGTGTTCGGCGAGCCGCTCAAGGGTTTCCGCCTGCTGGGCGGGGTGATGTACATCGACAGCGAACTGACCCACACCACCAACGGCACCTACGACGGCAACCGCGCGCCGGCCACGCCCAAGTACAACGTCAACCTGGGCGCGGAGTGGGACGTGCCGACTGTTGAAGGCCTGACCCTGACCAGCCGCGGGATCTATTCCAGCTCGCAGTACCTGGACCAGTCCAACGTCAAGGAAATCGACGCCTGGACGCGGCTTGATGTCGGCGCACGCTACGCCTTCAAGGTCGACGACAAGCACATCACCCTGCGGGCCAATGTCGAGAACGTGGCCAACCGGCGCTACTGGAGTTCGGCCGGTGCCTCGGATGACAGCGAGCCGGGGTTGACCTTGTCGACGCCGCGCACGTATTTGCTGTCGGCGACCGTCGACTTCTAGCTGCAATCGCGCCACAGGGAAGTGGCACTCTTGTGCAGTTCAAAATTAAACGACGAGAAGTTCAATGATTAGTGCTGTTGCAGCGGGCTGGCTATTTGCAATCGTGAACTAAGCATCAATATGTTAGTCGATGTGTTTAACAAGATTTTATGAATTGTGGCGAACTAATGGCCTTGGTCAGTAGTTCTAAAAGGCCATGATTTGCCACGGCTGTCCTGCACATCGCTTGTGTGCAGGGTCTTGATCTTGTTCAAGGCGCCGCTGGGACTAGTTGTTGTTTCTGCACCCTTGGAAACAGCCTCTTCAACTAGTTGTTCAGAATGGTGCAGATGTCTCAACCGATACCGTCAATGCCCATCGATGCATGCCGAATGCAGATTCCGGATGCCGAACAAGTGTGCGCGTGGCTGATGCGAAAAGCCGGTCTGAAAACCGTCGACCTGGAACGTGCTCGACGGTTATCCCAGGAATCCGACGACCCCGAACTGCTCGGCCTGCTGACGCGCCTGGGGCTGGTTTCCGAAGTGGAACTGGCGCGGGCCTGGGCCGATTTGCTCGGCGCGCCGTTGCTGCTGGCGGACGCCGCACCGCCCGTGCTCGACCCGCTGCCGGCGCTGACCGAACGCTTCATGCGCCATTACCAAGTGGTGCCGGTGGGCTGGAGCCACGGTGGTGTGCGGGTGTTGGCGGCCAACCCGGCGCTGCTGTATCCGTTCCAGGCCCTGGCGTATGCGTGCGGCGTGCCGGTGTGGCTGGCGGTCGGGCCGCGCAACGAAGTCGAAACCCTGATCGAGCGTTACTACGGCCAGGGCCGTTCCGCCATGGGCACCCTGATCGAAAACCTCGACGAACAAGGCGGCGCCCTGGAGGACATCGAACACCTCAAGGACATGGCCTCCGAAGCCCCGGTGATTCGCCTGGTCAACCTGATCCTGCAAAGGGCCGTGGAGCACCGCGCCTCGGACATCCATATCGAACCCTTTGAAAACCAGCTCAAGGTGCGCTACCGCATCGACGGTGTGCTGCATGAAGCGGAAGCGCCGCCGGCGAGTTCCTCGGCGGCGGTGGTTTCCCGGGTCAAGATCATGGCGCGCCTCGACATCGCCGAGCGCCGCCTGCCGCAGGACGGCCGGATCATGTTGCGCATCCAGGGCAAGGAGCTGGATTTGCGGGTATCCACGGTGCCCACCAGTTTTGGCGAGTCGGTGGTGATGCGCCTGCTGGACCGCCAGACCGTGCAGTTCGATTTCCAGAGCCTGGGCTTTGATGGCCAGCGCCTGGAAACCTTTCTTGAAGTGCTCGAGCGGCCCCACGGCATCCTGCTGGTCACCGGGCCCACCGGCTCGGGTAAAACCACCACGCTCTATACCGCGCTTTCGCGGCTCAATACCGCCGAGCGCAAGATCATCACCGTCGAAGATCCGGTGGAATACCAACTGGAAGGCATCAACCAGATCCAGGTCAAGCCGGCCATTGGGCTGGATTTCGCCGGGGCGCTGCGCTCCATCGTGCGCCAGGACCCGGACGTGATCATGATCGGTGAAATCCGCGACCTCGAAACCTGCCGCATCGCCATCCAGTCCTCCCTGACCGGCCACCTGGTGCTCTCGACCCTGCACACCAACAGTGCCGCAGCGAGTATCACGCGCCTGCTGGACATGGGGGTGGAGAGCTACCTGATCGCCTCGACCGTCAATGGCATCCTCGCGCAGCGCCTGGTGCGCCGCCTCGACCCGGCGACCCGTGAGGCGTTTGAAGCACCGCCGGAGTTGATCGAGGAACACGGCCTCGACCGCTTCACCGAGCAGCGCCCGATCCTGCTTTACCGGCCTCGCGCCAACGCCGCCGGCGGCGGTTACCACGGCCGCAGTGCAATCACCGAATTGCTGGTGATGAATGACGAACTGCGCAGCTTGTTGATGCGCCAGGCCGACGCCGCGACCCTCGAACAGGCCGCCCGCCGTGGTGGCTTGCGCACCCTGCATGAAGAAGGCCTGCGCCAGGCGGTGGCTGGTGTCACGTCCCTTGAAGAAGTGTTGCGCGTCACCCGTGGAGAGGGCGCGTGAGCCTGTTCAAATACCGTGCCCTGGACAGCCAGGGCGTCGCGCAGAACGGCACCCTCGAAGCGAAGGACAAGGCCGCCGCCGTCGCTGCGCTGCACAAACGTGGCCTGCTGCTGTTGCACATCGATGCCGCCGGTGCCCAAGGGCTGCGCAATGCCTTCGGGCGCGGCCAGTTGAATGGCGCGGCGCTGGTCAGTTTTACCCAGCAACTGGCCACCCTGCTGGGCGCGGGCCAACCGTTGGAACGCTCGCTGGGCATCCTGCTCAAGCAGCCCGGCCAGCCGCAGACCCGAGCGCTGATCGAACGTATCCGCGAGCACGTCAAGGCCGGCAAGCCATTGTCGGCAGCGCTGGAAGAGGAGGGCAGCCAGTTTTCGCCGCTGTACCTGAGCATGGTGCGTGCCGGTGAGGCGGGCGGTGCGCTGGAGAACACCCTGCGCCAACTCAGTGACTACCTGGAACGCAGCCAGTTATTGAGAGGCGAGGTGATCAACGCGCTGATCTATCCCGCCTTCCTGGTGGTGGGCGTGCTCGGTTCCCTGGCGCTGTTGCTGGCTTACGTGGTGCCGCAGTTCGTGCCGATCTTCAAGGATCTGGGCGTGCCGATTCCGTTGATCACCGAAGTGATCCTGGGCCTTGGGCAGTTCCTCGGCGCCTATGGCCTGGCGGTTTTTGCCGGGTTGATCGTGACGGTCTGGGCCCTGGCGGCACGCCTGCGCAACCCACGACACCGCGAGCAGTACGACCGGCGCGTGCTGGGTATCCGCGTTATCGGCCCGCTGTTGCAGCGGGTCGAAGCCGCACGCCTGGCACGCACCCTCGGCACCTTGCTGAGCAACGGCGTGGCGCAGCTGCAAGCGCTGGTGATCGCCCGCCAGGTCTGCACCAACCGTGCCTTGCAGGCACAAGTGGCCCAGGCCGCCGAGTCGGTGAAAGGCGGCGGCACCCTGGCCAGTGCATTTGGCAGCCAACCGCTGCTGCCGGACCTGGCCCTGCAAATGATTGAAGTCGGCGAACAGGCCGGTGAACTGGACAGCATGCTGCTCAAGGTCGCCGACGTGTTCGACGTCGAAGCCAAGCGCGGCATCGACCGTCTGCTCGCCGCCCTGGTGCCGTCCCTGACCGTGGTCATGGCGGTGCTGGTGGCGGTGATCATGCTCGCGATCATGCTGCCGCTGATGAGCCTGACCAGCAATATATGAAGACCCAAGGAAGCAAGCCGATGCGCCATACCCGTTTCAAACCCGCCCGCCGCCAAGGCGGTTTCACCTTGCTGGAAATGCTCGCGGTGATCGTGTTGCTGGGCATCGTCGCGACCATCGTGGTGCGCCAGGTGGGCGGCAACGTCGACAAGGGCAAATACGGCGCGGGCAAGGCGCAACTGGCCAGCCTGAGCATGAAGATCGAGAGCTACGGCCTGGACGTCGGCTCGCCACCCAAGACCCTCCAGCAATTGGTCGACAAGCCCGGCAACACCGCCGGCTGGGCCGGACCGTACGCCAAGCCCTCAGACCTCAAGGACCCGTTCGGCCATGCCTTCGGCTATCGCTTCCCCGGTGAACATGGCGCCTTCGACCTGATCTTCTACGGTCAGGACGGCCAGCCCGGCGGCGAAGGCTACAGCGCCGACCTGGGCAACTGGGAATAATGCCGGCCCTCCAACGCGGCTTTACCCTGCTGGAGATGCTGGTGGTGATCGTGTTGATCAGCATCGCGGCCGGGTTGGTGGGATTTGGCCTGCAACAAGGCCTGCGGGTAGCGAAAGAGCGCCAGGTGGTCGGGCAGATGGTGGATGCCCTGCGCAGCACACGGGCACGGGCGATTGTCAGCGGCAGGTCGGCCAAGACCGTCTTCGACTTGGCCCGGCTGAGCTTTCAGGCGCCGGGGCAACCCATCAAGCACTGGCCGGCCGATCTGCAAGTGACCCTGCACACCGCCGAACACGCAGGCGCTGCGGTGGAGTTTTACCCCGACGGCAGCTCTACCGGCGGCAACCTGTTATTGGCCAATGGCACGCGACGCTGGCGCATCGACGTCGGCTGGCTGACCGGCAGCGTGCAGTCCAGGGCATTGCCATGAAGCGTCAGTCGGGTTTCACCTTGCTGGAAATGCTCGCAGCGCTGACCCTCATGGCGATCTGCAGCACGGTGTTGCTGGTCGCGTTCGGCCAAAGCGCGCGCTCGTTGTTGCAGGTGGCCCACAGCGACCGCCTGACCCATACCGCCTTGAGCGTGATGGATCAGGAGGCGTCGGGGCCCCTGGCCAGTGGCGTGCGCGAGGGCGAGCTGGACGGCATTGCCTGGCAACTGCGCGTCGCCCAGCAGCCCACCCGCATCGGTCAGCCACATTTGTTTCGCCTCGATCTCAGCGTCAGCGAAGGTCCGCGCCGCGCAAATTTCAGTACCTTGAAACTGCGCGCCAGCCGCGACGGGAGCCTCCAGTGAAGCAGCAGCGGGGCTTCACGTTGCTCGAAGTCATGATCGTGCTCAGCCTGCTGGGCGTGTTGTTGGCCCTGGTGGGCGGCGCGCTCCTGGGAGCCAACCGTGCAGTACTCAAGGCGCAGCGCTACACCGTCAGCCTGGATGAAAGTCGCGCCGCGCAACAGTTCCTGCGCACCTCCATCAGCGAAGCATTGCCCCTCGACGTGACCGAGGACGACAGCCAGACCAACGGTTTTTTTGTCGGCGCTCCCCAGCGCCTGCAATTCGTCGCGACCTTGCCGGGCGTGCTCGGCGGCGGTATCCAGCGTTTCACCTTGCAGTTGACCGAGCGCGAGTTGCAGGTGGCGTTCGCACGGTTTGAGTCCAATGCCCAAGTGAGCGTGCCGGCCATCCGCAGCGAGCCGCAGGTGTTGCTGAAGAACGTCGACGATCTGCAATTCAGCTATCGCGGCCTGTCGCCCAAGGGCCAGGCCACCGGCTGGATCAGTAACTGGCCGTGGACCAAACGCCTGCCTTATGCGGTACGCATTGCAGCGCAGGTCAACGGACCGGTGCCGTGGGTCACCCAGGTGGTTGCCCTGCGGCTGAACCTCTCCAGCGGAGCATCAGGCGAATGAAGCGTCAGCGCGGCGTTGCGCTGCTGCTGGTGCTGTGGGTGCTGGCGTTGCTCAGCCTGCTGCTGGGCGGCCTGGCCGGGTGGGTACAACTGGAAAGTCGCCAGGCCCTGTGGCATCGCCAGCATACCCAGGCGTTGCTGGCGGCGGAGGCGGGTGTGGCGTTGGCCATGCAGGCCTTGGCCGACCCGCTGCAACGCAAGCAATGGATCGCCGACGGCCGTGAAATGCCGCTGGTATTTGATGATGCACAGCTTCACGTGAGCCTGCACAGCGAGCGCGGCAAGCTGTATTTGAACAGCGCCGAGGCCGCTGACTTTGCCCGCCTGGCCCTGGCCTGCGGCGCCACCCAGGCCCAGGCCGGCCGGCTCGCCAGGGACCTGGAAATGCGGCGCAACGCAGGCCTGGCGCCGTTCCGCGTGGTGGAGGAAGTGCGGCAATTGCCCGGCATGACGCAGGCGCTGTACAGCCGGCTGGCCCCGGAAATCAGTTTGTGGAGCGGCCTGGACCGGCCCGATCCCGCTTTCGCCAGCCCCTTGATGCGCCAGGCGCTGAACCTGCCCCGGCAGAGCGCAGTAGGGGCCGACCCCGGTGACGTGCTGGTGATCGACAGCCGCGCACAACGCCCCGGCGGTTACCACGCCCGGTTACGAACCACGGTTTTATTGAGCCCATCGGAGGGAAGCGCACAACCTTATCGGGTGCTGCGTTGGCAAGAATGAATCCATACCTTTCGGCGCCAGTGGCGCGCCTTCAACAGCTGGCCGAACCGCTCACCCGGCGCTGGCGCGGCAGCTTGCTGCAAGTGGGCTGGCGCCTGTGGCTAAAGGAACTGCGTGGCTGCCTGCCGGCGTGGCTGTCGGTCCGTGACATCCCCGAGCACCGCTACCACTGGCCGTTGACCGAGCCGGTGGCAAAACCTGCCGACGAGGTGCGCCAGGTGCTGGTGCTCGCGCCCTCGGCGGTGTTGCTGCAAACCCTGCAACTGCCTTTGGCGGCCGCGCGCAACCTGTCGACGGTGGTGGGTTATGAACTGGACCGCTTTACCCCGTTCGAAGCTGAACAGTTGTACTTCGTGGCCCGTCAGGAACGGCGCACCGCCACGCATTTGCAGGTGACCCTGGTGGCCATCCTGCGGGAGCGCCTGGATCAAATCCTGTTGGACTGCGCTGCTCTCGGCTTGCAGCCCCATGCGGTGGATGTGGACGGGCCAATGGGCATCGACCTGCTGCCGGCGCCGTTGCGCCCACGCCAGCGGCCGGCCGGGAAGGGCTTGCAACGCAACCTGCCCTGGCTGTGCGGCGCCTTGCTGATTGCCGCGATGCTGCTGTGGCTCAACGACCGCCAGCGGGTGCTCGACGTCATGCAGGCGCAGGTGCAACAACAGAAAGCCCAGGTCGCCGAGGTCCAGAGCCTGCGCCAGCAACTGCTCAATACCCGTGGCGCCGCGCAGTACCTGATTCGCCGCAAGTCGGCACAACCGCCGTTGGCGGCGTTGCTCAACGAGCTGACCGCCTGCCTGCCCGCCGATACCTGGATCGACCAGTTGGAGGTCAACAACGGCGCCGACGTGTCCTTCTCCGGGCAAAGCGCCAAGGCGAGTGCCCTGATCACCCGGATCAAGGCGTGCCACAGCCTGGAAAACCCCCAGTTCGAAGGGGTGATCCAACCCGATGCGCAAACCGGCAAGGATCAGTTTTCCCTGCGCGCCCACTTGCACCAGGAGGCCGCCGATGCGCCGACCACTGACACCCCGTGAGCGTCGCGGCGCCGCCTTGCTGGTCCTGGCGCTGGTGCTGGGCGGCGGTTACTGGCTGCTGATCGACAGCTGGTTCGCCGGGCCATTGCGTGCCATGGGCGAGCAGGCCGAACAGCTGCGCGAACAACAGCAACGCTATGCGGGCCTGCTGCACCAGGGCGCCGCCTTGCGTGAGCAACTGGAGCAAGCCCGCCAGGACCCGGCCAGCAGTACCAGCCTGTTGCCGGGGGATGACCCCAGCGCCGTGGCGGCGGACCTGATGCAGCGCATCGCCGACCTGATCAACAGCCGCGCCGGCCTCGGCGGCGGCTGCAGCCTGACCCAGCGCATGCCCATCACCCCGGAGCAGGACGACACCGAGCCCTATCGCCAGGTCAAAGTCAGCCTGACCCTCAACTGCGCCATCGAACCCTTGACCGCGATCCTGCATGAGCTGGAGTACCAGCGACCGTTCCTGTTCGTGGATGAAATGAGCGTCCGTCGCGGGCCGAATGCCCCCGCCAGCGGCGGTGCCGGAAAGCTGGTGGTGCACCTGTTGGTGCGCGGTTATCTGCAACCGGCAGCCGCCACGCAGGCCCGCCGATGATCAATTCATTGCGCCCCCTCGAGTGGGTGTTGCTCGGTGTGGCCGGGCTGCTGGGCCTGCTGATGGTGGGCATCTTGAGCAGCATCGGCGACGCGCCGCAGTGGCTGGATGAGCCTGCCTCCGCCGTGCGCGCCAATGCTTCGGCCAAGGTTCACGTGGCCCCGAGTGCGACCCTGGAAAGCCTCGCCGGCACCTGGCAGGCGCCGCTGTTCAGCCCCGACCGCAGCCCCGATGCCGCCGTTGGCCAGGCCGAGATTTCCAGCCTGTCGAGCCTGAAGCTGACCGGCGTGCTGCTCGACGGCGACCTGCGCGTCGCGCTGCTCAAGCGTGCCGACGGCCCGCCGCTCAAAGTCCAGCAAGGCCAGACTCTGCCCAACGGCTGGCGCCTGGAACACCTGACACCGCTGCACGCCCGTTTTGTGCTGGATGGCCGCACGCAAACCCTGAGCCTCAGCGTTCCGCGTTTGCCGCCGCCGTCCACCACACCACCGATTTCCCTTCCTCACGAGCCCGCCCCTTGATCGATACTTCCCCTAGCGCCTTGCGCACCAGCGTGTTTTGCCTGGCCACCGCCGTCGCCCTGGGCGGCTGTGGGTCATTCCCCGATCACCTCGACCCGGACGATGCCTTGCTTCACGAGGCGATGCAGGGCACCGGTTCGCAACGGCCGCCCGTGGACCCGGCCAGCGAGTCGCCTGCGGCCGACAGCCGCCAAGCCCAGGCGCCTACGCCGCCCCAGCGCCAGTTGATTCGCGGTAACCAGCAGTTCGTGCGCCAGCCCGCACCTGCGCCGGCGGTCAAGGATGAAGCCAGCGGCGACATCGTGTTCAACTTCGCCGACCAGCCGATTGAGGCGGTGATCAACAGCGTCATGGGCGACCTGCTGCACGAGAACTACAGCATCGCCCAGGGTGTGAAAGGCAACGTAAGCTTCTCCACCTCAAAGCCGGTGAGCAAGCAGCAGGCGCTGTCGATCCTCGAAACCCTGTTGTCCTGGACCGATAACGCGATGATCCGCCAGGGCCAGCGCTACGTGATCCTGCCCGCCAACCAAGCGGTGGCGGGCAAGCTGGTGCCGGAAATGAGCGTGTCGCAACCCTCCAGCGGGCTCTCGGCACGGCTGTTTCCGCTGCGCTATATCTCGGCCACGGAAATGCAGAAACTGCTCAAGCCGTTCGCCCGGGAAAACGCATTCCTGCTGGTGGACCCGGCACGCAACGTGCTGAGCCTGGCCGGTACGCCGGATGAGTTGGCCAACTATCAGGACACCATCGACACCTTCGATGTCGACTGGCTCAAGGGGATGTCGGTGGGGGTGTTCGGTTTGCAACGGGCCTCGGTGGCCGAGTTGATGCCCGAGCTGCAAAAAATGTTTGGCCCCGACAGCGGCATGCCCCTGGCGGGTATGGTGCGCTTCCTGCCCATCGAGCGGACCAATTCGGTGGTGGCGATCTCGTCCCAGCCGCAGTACCTCAGTGAAGTTGGCGACTGGATTCACACCATCGATGAGGGCGGCGGCAACGAGCCGCAGATGTACGTCTACGACGTGCGCAACATGAAGGCCACGGACCTCGCCAAATACCTGCGGCAGATCTACGGCACCGGCGCGATCAAGGACGATGCGCCGGCCCAGGTGGCGCCGGGGCTGCGCACGGCGACCTTGTCGTCACTCAACACCAGCGGCGGCACCTCGGGTGGCTTGAACAACAGCAGCAATAGCCCGCCCGTCAGTGACGATGAGGACCAGGCCCCGGCCGCCAGCGAAGACGGTGAAAATGCAGAGCCGGGCGCTGCCAAAAGCCTCGACGCCGGCACCCGGATCACCGCGCAAAAAAGCAGTAACCAGTTGCTGGTACGCACCCGACCGGTGCAGTGGAAGGAGATCGAATCGGCGATCAAGCGCCTCGACAACCCGCCGCTGCAAGTGCAGATCGAGACGCGCATCCTCGAAGTCAAACTCACCGGCGAACTGGACCTCGGGGTGCAATGGTACCTGGGCCGCCTGGCGGGCAACTCCACCAGCACCACGGTAGCCAATACCCCTGGCAGCCAGGGCGCCCTGGGTGGCGGCGGTGCGGGATTGGGCGCGGATTCGCTGTTCTATTCCTTCGTCAGCTCTAACCTGCAAGTGGCCTTGCACGCCCTGGAAACCAACGGCCGCACCCAGGTGCTGTCGGCGCCATCGCTGGTGGTGATGAACAACCAGCCTGCGCAGATCCAGGTGGGTGACAACATCCCCATCAGCCAGACCACGGTCAACACCGGCAACGCCGACAGCACCTTGAGCAGCGTCGAATACGTGCAGACCGGGGTGATCCTCGACGTGGTGCCGCGGATCAACCCGGGCGGCCTGGTGTACATGGACATCCAGCAACAGGTCAGCGACGCCGAGAACCAAACCACCAACAGCAGCGACACACCCAACAACCCGCGTATCTCCACGCGCTCGGTGTCGACCCAGGTGGCGGTGCAAAGCGGCCAGACCGTGTTGCTCGGCGGGTTGATCAAGCAGGACAACGCCGAGAGCGTCAGCGCCGTGCCGTACCTGGGGAAAATCCCCGGGCTGCGCTGGTTGTTTGGCAACACCAGCAAGTCCAGGGATCGCACCGAGTTGATCGTGCTGATCACGCCGAGGGTGATCACCAGCAGCGGTCAGGCGCGGCAGGTGACGGATGACTACCGCCAGCAGATGCAGCTGTTGCGACCGGCCAACTGAAGGACCTTTCAGCCCTTGCGTTGCAGGGTGTGATAACCCAGCGCCGCCCGTGCTTCACGCAGGGATTTGCCTTCATCGAGCAGCGCCCGGATACGCGCTTCCACCGCTTCAATCGAGCGTGCGCACGCCGCCACTTCATGGGCCCGCTCGCGCGGCACGATCACCACGCCATTGGCGTCGGCCACCACGATGTCCCGGGCGCACACCCGGGCCTGGCCGATGGACACCGGCTGGTTTACTGCTTCCACTTCAACCCGGTCCTTGCCCGTGCGCATGAACCGGCCCTTGGTGAACAGCGGGTAGCCGTCGCCCAGGGCCTTGCTCACGTCGCGGCACACGCCATCGATCACCGTCGCGGCGATCCGCTGGCTGCCGGCGTACTGGGTCATGATGTCGCCCCACACCGTGCAGTCGGTGCGTCCGTCGTTGTCGATCACCACCACATCGCCTTCGGCCACGTCATCGATAAAGTCGCCTACGGTGCCCGGCGGGGTGCTGGCGCTGACGTAGCGCACGGTGAAGGCCGGGCCGACCACCACCTGGCGATAGTTGTCCAGGGGCATGATTCCCAGGCATTGGCCGGGCAGGCCTAGCTTGTCCAGGGCGTCGGACACGCCCGGGGTGTCCAGGCCGGCAAACAGGGCAACCAATTCTTGGTCTTGGGGTGACATGGATAACTCCTCGTGGTGGTGACAAATCAGGTCGGGTGGCTGGAGGCCGGGCGGGGCTCGGCAATGGTCAGCAAAATGATGAAGCTGATGAACGAGCCGATCGCCAGCCAGGCAAATACGTAGTTCCAGCCGTAGTTGTCCAGCAGCAGGCCGGTGATGAAGGGCGTTGCAGCGGCGCCGAGCTGGCCGATCATGTTCACGATGGCGTTGGAGATCGGGAAGGTCTTCTTGGTGGTCAGGCCCATCGGGTAGACCATGTAGGACGAGAAGCCGAGGCTCAGCACCACGCCGGTCAGCATCAGCAGCAAACCGTAGGGCAGGGGCTCGGCCGGTGAATTGATCAGCAGGTACATCATCAACGAGGTGCCGACCGCCGACAGCAACATGCCCGGCTTGCGGCGCCCGCCCATCAGGCGGTCCGAGCAGAAACCGCCCAGCAGGTTGCCCAGCACCGCGCCCACCCAGGGCGCTGCCGAGACCAGGCCCATGTTCATGATCGAAAACTGCTTGACGGTCATCAGGTAGGTGGGAATCCACGCCAGCAGCACGCTGGAGACACCGAGCTGGAAGCAGTAGCTGGTGGCGCACCCCCAGATATTCCATGAGGTGAAAACCTGACGGTTGGTTTCCAGGGGCTTTTCATCGCGGGTGCGGATCACCCGGTCGAGCTTTTTCACCCACGCCGGCGTCTTGTGCACACGGGCGGTCTGGGCGATTGCGGTGTCTTCGACGATGTATTGAAGTTCGGCCTGGTTGACGAAGCGGCTGCGGGACGGATGGTCGGTGACCAGGAAGTACCAGACCACCGCCAGCACGATGCCCGGGATCGCAAAGAAGTAGAAAATCTCGCGCCAGCCCCACACCGAAATGATCACGGCGCACAGCGGCGGCACGATCACCGGTCCGAACTTCACGGCCGATAAAAAGATCCCCGACGCGGTGCCTTTTTCCCGTGCCGGAAACCAGTTGTTGATGGTGGTGGTCATGCTGATGGGCAGCGGGCCTTCGGCGATGCCCAGGCCCAGGCGATAGAGTTTCAGCGCCAGCAGTGAGCTGGCGGTGCCTACCAGGCCGGTCAGCAACGAGGTCAGCACCATGGCCCCCGGCAGGATCCGGCTGACGCCAAAGCGCCCGAAGGCAAAGCCCGACGGCAGTTGTGCCAGGGCGTAAGCCAGCAGGAACAGGCTGACCAGGCCACCGGCCTGGGCGTTGCTCATTGCAAATTCCTGGCGAATGAACGGCAGCGCCACGCCGAGGTTGGCCCGGTCGGCGGCGGCCACGGTGTAGATCAGGAAAATCAGCGCAGCAACCACCCAGCGGTATTGGCTGCGCACAGCGGGTTTTATGACTTCAGGCATAGACATGGGGGCGGACCTTGTTGTTGTGAGTGTTGTCCTGTTCGGCCTTAATCTTAAGAAGGGGCGCACGCCACCATTAGCGATATTTATCTATGTGAATTCATCACTTTTATTCTTCTGCCAGCAAGCTGCTGCAGAAGCCGCGGATTGCCTCGCACGCCTGGCGCAACGATTTGTCATCCAGGGCATAGGCGATGCGGATGTATGGCCCCAGGCCAAAGGCGCTGCCATGCACCACGGCTACATTGGCCTCATCCAGCAGCGCCAGGGCCACGTCTTCATCGCTGCGCAGCAGCCGCCCGCCCGCCGAGGTGCGCCCGATCAGCACGGCGCATGAGGCGAACGCGTAGAACGCGCCGGCGGGGCTGATGCACGTCAGGCCTGGCGTGTCGTTCAGCAACTGGACCATCAAGTCCCGGCGCGCCTGGAACACCCGGCGGCTGTCGCGGATGAAATCCCTGGGGCCTTCCAGTGCCGCGAGGGCCGCCTGTTGCGAGATCGAACAGGCGCCGGAGGTCTGCTGGCCCTGGAGTTTTTCCATGGCCTCCAGCAGCCAGCGTGGGCCGGTGGCGAAACCGATGCGCCAGCCGGTCATGGCGTAGGCCTTGGACACGCCGTTCATGGTCAATGTGCGTGGTGCCAAACGCGGCTCAACCTGGGCCAGGGTATGAAAGGCCTGGCCGTCGAAGATCAGGTGCTCGTAAATGTCATCGGCCAGGATCAGCACCTGCGGGTGGGCCAGCAGCACCTCGGCGAGTGCCCGCAAGTCGTCTTGGCTGTACACCGCACCGGTGGGGTTGGACGGTGAGTTGAGGATCAGCCAGCGCGTCTGCGGGGTCATTGCAGCGGCCAGGGCCTCGGGTGTCAGCTTGAAACCGCTGTCGGCATCACAGGTGACGATGCGCGCTTCGCCGCCGCACAGTTGCACCATCTCCGGGTAACTGACCCAGTACGGCGCGGGCACGATCACCTCGTCGCCTTCATTGAGGGTGGCTGCCAGGGCGTTGTAGATCACCTGCTTGCCGCCGTTGCACACGAGGGTGTCCTGCCAGGACACGTCCAGGCCGTTTTCGCGCCGGAACTTCGCCGCCACCGCCTCCCGCAGGGCCCGCGCACCGGCCACCTGGGTGTAGCGGGTATGCCCGGTTTCAATGGCCTGGATCGCGGCTTCGCGGATATGCGCCGGGGTGTCGAAATCCGGTTCGCCGGCGCACAGCGAGATAATCTGCGCGCCTTGCGCCCGGCGTTCGGCGACGCGGTCCATGATGCGATAGGTGGCAGACGGTTGTGCGCTGGCCAGGCGCTGGTTCAGCCGCTGGATATCGGCGCTCATCGGCTGATCGCCTCAAACTGTGCGTCGTGCATCACCTCGACCACCGAGCGCCCGCTGCGCACGGCCTGCACCATGCCGTCCTGGCGGCGGGCAATGCGCTCGCCCAGGTCCAGGACCTTTTCGATCACCGCCTGGGCCACGAATACCGTGCCGCAGGTATCGGCAATCACGTAGTCGTCCTCGCTGACGCACACGCCAGCGACGCTGAGGGTCACGCCGGCGTCGAGCTGCACCACGCGGTTGCGCGCGCTGATCATGGTCACGCCGCGTCCGTACACCGGATAGCCGATGGCTTCGCTGCCGTCGATATCGCGGCTGAAACCATCAATCACCGTACCGCGTATGTGTTTGCGCAACGCCGCGTTGGCGATGATGTCGCCCCAGCTGGAAATGCCCTCGATACCGCCGGCAATCACCAGCACCCGGTCGCGGGTTTCGATCTGTTCGATCACCGGCGTGATCAAATGCACGGTGGGGGCGATGTCAGACTTGGGGCCGAGCAGTACGGTACTGGCGCGGCCAATGATCTTCGGGCAGTTCCACAATGGGCGCAGGCCCACGGTGGCGCCGGGCAGGCCGAGGAAGTCGAGGGCGTCGGACACGGTGTTGGTGTCCAGTGCGGCCAGGCGGTCGAGCAAACGGTCAGGGGTCATGGGCAAGCCTCGGGTGACGGAGGCGGCCAGTGTCAGGCAGTGCCTATGATAGGTATATTACGAAGTACAGAAGCCTTGCATACGCTTAACCTATGGATAAGACCATGATCAACTTTCGCCTGATTCGTCACCTCTGGTTGTTCCTGGCCGTGGCTGAAGAGCAGAACTTTGGCCGTGCGGCCAAGCGCCTCGGCATGTCCCAGCCACCACTGAGCGAGCAGATCCAGGTGCTGGAGCAGGCGCTCAAGGTCAAGCTGTTCGACCGCTCCCGACGGGGGGCCAAGCTGACTCCGGTGGGCGCGGCGATCCTGCCGGCGGTGCGCAAGTTCGCCGAGCAGCTGGAGCGCCTGGAACTCGCCGTGGAAGAAGCGGTGGCGGGGCAGTCGGGGATGTTGACCATCGGCGCGATTTCCACGGCGATGTTTGATGTGCTGCCGGGGTTGATCGAGCAACTGAAGCTTGATTACCCGCAGCTCACGGTGTCGGTGCGGGAAATCGACAGCGTCGAGGCGTTGCCGGCGCTGGAGGCCGGGGATATCGACCTGGCGTTTGCCCGGCTGGATGGTGACCTTGGGGCTTCGGTGCAGTCATTGCCGCTGACGGAGGACCGGCTGGTAGTGGCGCTGCCGGTGGATCATCCGTTGGCGAGTCGTACGCGGATCAGTTTGTCGAGCCTGGCGAATGAGCCGTTGGTGATGTTTTCGCGCAACGTCAGTCCGGTGTATTTCGACAATTTGATCGCGACCTGTCGTGCCAGCGGGTTTTCGCCTCGGGTGCTGCATGAAGTGCGGTCGGTGGCTTCGCAGATCGCGTTTGTCAGCTATGGGCAGGGTATTGCGTTGGTGCCGGCGTCGTTGAAGAAGCTGGCGCCGGCCAATGTGGTGTTTCGGGCGTTGAGCCAGAAGCTCAATGTGGTGACCACGGCCGTCGCCTGGAATACCCAGCGGCCGAACCCGGTGGTGGAGGCGGTGATCGCGCGGTTTCGCTAGGGGTTGGGGTTGAGTACATATCCGTTATTTAGGTAACGGCGGCTTATGGTTCCGCTCTTACAGCGGGTCACTTTTGGCAAACGCCCGGAATGCCGGCCCAGCCAAAAGTAACCAAAAGGTCTTTGCCCCACCACTCGGTGCCTCGCCTAGGCTCGGCATGCCCGCACTCCGGCCCGGTTCCGCGGGCCGCCGCGACGGGCCATCCATGGCCCGGCGCGGC